>JBDRVQ010000013.1 GCA_039801905.1 candidate division WOR-3 bacterium
TTCTTACTGTCCATTCGTTTAAATTAAGTCGCAAAGCAATCCTTTTTCTTCCCCAATTAGTTTTCTTGTATAATTCCAGTATTTTCTCTTGGATTTCTTTAGGAGTTCTGTTAGGAGAATTATGTGGTTTTCTTGAGAGTTCTTTAAGTTCCTCTTCTCCTTTTTCTTTGTATCTTTTTATCCATTTTCTTAAGGTATTTCGGGAAACTCCGTATTCTCTACTGATTTGGCTTATGTTTTTGCCTTTGTTGTATTCTTCTATCATTTTCACTCTTAAATTAAATCTTGCTTCTTTATTCATTTTGTTGTATAATTTTTTGTATAGAAACATAGGCGCCCCCTTTTTAATTCTCTTACTCTTTTAATTCTTTTTTGAACGCCTATTATTTTAAGAAACTTATTAAATAATTTCAACACATCTACTACCTTAATACCCTTATTAACCTGGTAACCATGTCTTAACACATTTACTATATATATTTGTGCTTGACATTTGACCTTTTTTTATTATACTTTTTAGTTATGTCTATTTTATTAAAAGTCTTGGGAAAAGATTTGAGGGGGGATTTATGAAGAGACTTTTCCTTCTATTTTTTATCCCGACTCTCTTTTTTATCGGTTGTAAGAAAATTGGCGGGCTCTCCGTCGTCTCGGTAAATAACAATAAGCCCCTAATCGCCGATGTGATTAAAATCGTTCGGGTAGGAGAGGAAGAAGAAGAAGTGATTATGGAATATACGGTACCAGTGGAATTTGTCTATACCTATGCTGGTTATGGCTTACCGACCAATAACCCATATACCGCCCAACTTACTGAATATAAGATAGAATACTTCCAATACGATGAGAAGGGAAAGAAGAAAAAGTTCGGAGAAACCGGTGAGGTGATCAAAGGGGAATGTCAGGTTGAAATCCCAGCGGATATTGAAGGGAAGAATACGGTAGTTGCTCATTTTAAGGTCAATCCCTCCTGGTGGACTGATAAGTATTTAGGCGATTTGATAGAGGGGATTCAATTAGTTGCCTATTTTACCTTTACGGGAAAAGAGAAATTGACCGGGGAAGAAGTAAGCTGCGAGGCGAAACTGACGATTAATTTTGCCGACTATTATCCTGATTAATTAGAAGAGAAATTCTTTCTCTTAGGCCTTAAAAGTCCGTTGGGGGAGATATGAAGAAGTTATTAACTCTTTTATTTATATTTGCTCCTCTCTTTCTTTTTAGTTATACGGGTATGGGCGGCGGTCGGGGACATTTTTTCGTTCAGGATGCTTTAACTCAAGGACCGGGTTTCTTGACTTTAAGTCTTCATACCCTTTCCCGACGCCAAAAGCCTGAGACAAGCTTCTTCTATACCGATATGCTTTTAGCCCTCACCTATTCGCCGATTGACTATTTTGAAGCATCCCTATCTGGCGGTGGTATCTTTTTAGACTACCCCTTTGAAAATTTTGCTTCTTCTTGGCACGATTTGACCCTTAAAGGGAAATTGACCTTCCCCTTGATAAAAGTCTTTAAGCCCGGCTTCATTCTCGGTTACAATTTCCCCCGGGATACAGTTTATGACACGCTTGGCTTAGCAGTAAAAAAGGGTTTGGAATATACCGGGGCGGTAAACTTAAAATTTTCTGATTTATTTCCACCCTTACCTTCTTTACTCTTCAACTTCGGAAGGTATAAAGATGAATTAGACTCTGGACATACCTATTTCGGCGCCAGTTTGGAATTGGCAGCAAGAAGTCTCCTCTTCTTTGGGGAGTATCATAAGGTAGGCGAACTAACTCGTTTGACACCCGGAATAAAAATCTTCTCTCCCAGTCTTTCCTTTGATTTCGGTTGGAGTTTTCTCTTTTTGCCGAATAAGGAGAGAAGGAATCAACTCTCAATCGGTTTCACCTACCTCACACCGTTCCTGCGGGTGACCACACCCACCGGAAGGATTGTCGGAAAGGTTTTCTCCGCTACAACCCATCAACCAATCCCAGCCACTATCTCCTTTCCGGAAAATCCCAAATTGAAGCCAATCGCTAATGACCCAACTACGGGTCTCTATGAGGCGACAAAAATTCCAGAAGGAACAATCGTGGTGGAAGTTTTTAGTGAAGGTTACTTTAAGGAGTATTTACCAGTAACCGTAAAGAAGGATATGACAATCACTCAGGATTTCTACTTAAAACCGGTGAAGGTATTCGGTCAATTGGCAGGTAGGGTCTATGAAGCAAATACTGGTAAGCCCTTAGCCGCGCGGCTCTCCTTCCCCAATACCGATCTCCCTCCTATCTTCTCCGACTCGCTCACGGGTAGCTTCCGTTTATCAGAGGTCCCAACCGGGGTTTTAGTTGTGGAAGCGGAAAAGGAAGGATATTTTAAGCATTCGGTGAGCGCAACCATCAGAGAGAATGAATTAACCTCTCTGGAAATCCCCCTCTCGCCATCTCTTTTTGTGAGTGTGGTTACGGGTAAGGTCTCAGACAAAAAGACCGGAGAAGGGATTGCCGCGGAGATTATATTTGAAGGAGCGGCAATTCCTCCGGTAAGGACTGACCCCAAGACGGGAATTTATCGGGCAGAATTGCCGGTTGGTACCTACACCGCGGTGGTGAAGGCGGAAAATTATATAACCCAAACCCTGCCGGTAATTGTGGAGAAAGATAAAGTAACCGAGAAGAATTTCTCTCTGGTGAGTGTGGGTATGACTATTACCTTAAAGGTCCTCTTTGACTTCAATAAGGCGACAATCAGACCGGAATCCTACCGGCTCTTAGATGAGGCGGCGCAGATTCTAAAAGATAATCCGAAGATCAAGGTTGAAATTCAGGGGCATACCGACAATATCGGTTCGGACGCCTACAATCAAAAACTTTCGGAAAGGCGGGCACAGGCGGTGGCTAACTATTTTATCAGCCAACACGGAATTGATGAAAAAAGACTCCGGGTTGTTGGCTACGGAGAGACAAAGCCGATTGCCTCTAACGAGACCGAAGAAGGAAGGGCATTAAATAGAAGAGTGGAATTTGTGGTCCTCAGCGAAGAGTGATGGGAATTGGCTTAACTCTCTTTCTCTTCTCCTTTCGCCTCCTCATTGGTGGTTTGGAATACGAATGGGGGGTTATTGGCCGTTTCCTTCTCCCCGAAGAGAAGATGGCGATAAAGATTCTCGCTGATGAGGAAAATTGCCATTTCGGTTGGATAATGTCGGATGGTGAATTGGCGGATGTCTCCCCTACGGAAAAAGTATACATCGCCCCTTCTCAGCCCGGTTTTTATACGATAGTGGTTTCTGATGGTAAAGAGAGGAAGCGAATTAATATCTTTGTTATGCATCCCTTCTCCTGCCTCAAAAATCGGAAACTGAACGGATTTCTGATTGGTCGTTATCCAAGTTTTTCCCCCCACCCTAACTTACAAGGGGTGAAGGGTTTTATAGAACTGAAAAAAGAGTGGGAGGATATCTTCGTCTCCCCTCACTATCAGATAAAAGAGTTTACCCATACTCCCTACCTCACCCTGCGGGAGGAGTTGGTTTATAAGTTAGAACTCTTAAACGAGAAGGTCGCCTCTCGCTACGGAGTTGAGAAATTAAAGATTGTCTCCGGCTTCCGGACGCCAGCCAAGAATTACAATGCTGGGGGCGGTAGAAATAGTGCCCATATCTACGGAGGCGCCGCGGATGTGACTCTTGATGCCGATGGGGATGGCGATATTGATGACTTAAACCGGGATGGCCGGCGAAATAGCCGGGATTCTAAACTTATTTGCTCCTTGGTGGAAGAATTGGATAACGAGTTGGCGAATAAATATCCCCAACTGGTGGGCGGTTTGGGCTGGTATCGCCGGCGGGATTTTATCCACATTGATGTGAGGGGGAAAAAGGATCGCTGGCGAAGATAGAAGAGTGCCCGTCCATCTCACATCCTTCCTTCTCCTCCTCTTCTCCTTCTTCCTTTTTTTCTTAGGGGAATTAATCTTCCCCTTAGAAAGGAGCATCCGTTTTAATATCATCGCCCGGGGAAAGGCGATTATCAATTACCGAAAAGGGATTAAGGAATTGAAAGAAGAGTTGAAAAGAAGTAAAGAGAGGCTTTCGCTTTTGGAAAGCGAAGCCGAGAGTCTAAAAGTTATCCCAGAGGAGGACTATTTGGTTATTGACCTTCTAAGGAATCGCCTCTTTTGGAAAAAAGGGGAAAAGACCTTACGCGAGATTTTAATCTCCACCGGCCGGGGAGATTCTTTAATTTCCGGGAAGAAAAAGTGGGTCTTTAAGACACCGACCGGAATTCTCCGCATCTTATGGAAGATAAAAAATCCAATTTGGTATAAACCGGATTGGGCTTTCCTGGAGGAGAAGAAACCAATTCCCCCTCCCAATTCTAAAGAGAGGTTGGTTCGGGGAATGCTTGGAGATTATGCCTTGGACTTGGGAGGAGGGATTCTAATCCACGGTACGCCTTATGAACATCTCTTAGGAAGAAGCGTCAGTCACGGTTGCATCCGGGTGGGTAAGGAAGATATTAAATTTCTATATGAGAACTGCCCGGTGGGAATGAAGGTTTATATTTATGGGAGATAGGAGAAGTTTCTTCTTCATCATTGCCGCCTTTTTATTTAGTCTCTCACTCATTCGGCTCTTTGAGGGGATAATCAAAAGAGAATTGAGAAGCGAATGGGAAGACCTGAAGGAGGAATATGCCCTTCTTCTTAAAGAGAAGGAGCAATTGGAAGAGGAGATAAAAAGGAGAGAAGGAGAGAAGATACTTTTGTCTTTGCAGAAGGAGACGGCAGCAAAGAAAGAGCCTTACTTACGAATCAACCGGAAAGATAAAATTGCCCAACTAAAAATGGAGGATAAAACCCTAAGAGAGATGCGTTTTTCCGTAAAGGGAAGGAGAGCGATTGCCGGAGAGGTGCTTTTGCCGAGTGGTATCTTACAGGTGAAAGAAAAGATGGCTGGGGTTTCTTTTTATATCCCCGATTGGATTTATGAATTATTGGGCAAGGAGATACCTCAGGATACTTTAACTCGGAAGGTAAAAGATGCCTTTGGCAAATACTGCCTCTCTTTGGGTGGCGATATCTGCCTTTCGGGAAAGATAAGGGAGGAAGTACCGGATGGCGCCTTAGACTTAATTTATTTAGAGTTTGAGGATGGAGACATTGAGGCGATTTATAATACACTAAAAGATGGTGCTTCGGTCTTTTTCTATTGACAAAAGGAAAAAATTTTTTATAATTCATAACTAAATGATGGAGGGCATATGCTAAACATCTTTTTACTTTTTTTAATAAGTATTTCAAATCCGGTCACTACTCCTTCCCCGCCAGTTTTTGGGGTTGGAGGACCTGATGCCTACGGATATCGCTGGATTGATTCCGATACCACCGCTCCCGGGGCTCCGGTTTATAATTGGATTGATATCACCGGAATTGGCGATACGATAAGGGGATTAGCAGACGATAATGTCGTCGGTCCTTTTCCGATTGGCTTTGATTTCCCCTATTACTGGTATACCGTAAATAGTTTTTTCGTCGGTTCTAATGGCTATATCGCCTTTGGGGATAATTTCCTCTCCGCCCATCCGTTCCAGAATTTCCCCAACGCCGCCCGTCCCAATAATACCCTCGCTCCTTTGATGTGTGACTTAGATTTTTCCGCTGGTTCTCCCTTATGTATGTATTGGACCAATAATCGTGATACCTGCATCATCTCCTATATCAATGTCCCCTTCTGGAATACCGGCGGTTCAAATACCTTCCAGATAATTTTGACCAAGGCTGATTCCAGTATCTATTTCCAATATCAAACCCAGAATGGTGCTCCTTATAATGGATGGCAATCAACAGGTTCTTCCACCATTGGCATTGAAAATATCACCGGTCGGGTTGGCCTCTCCTATATGCATGCCGGGCAACCAACTTACAATATGCCGCACGCCTCTTTGGCGATAAAGTTCTATCCCCCGCCAACAACTGGTTATCAAGTTCGGGATATTGCGGCCTGGGCGGTGATGAATGATAATAGCGAAGGGGTCTTTGTCCACTTGGGTGATACGGTTTTCCCTCGCGGCAAGGTGAAGAATGCGGGAAATGTCCCAACCGGTAGTTTTCCGGTCTATTGCCGGATAAGAAGTGGCGCAAATGTGGTCTTTGCGGAAACAATTCAAGTAGCGAGTAGTAATCCGGGTGAGGTGATAAATATCAACTGCACCCGCCGCTATGTTCCTACTGCGACCGGACTTTACACGATGGTCATTCGCTCTGCTCTATCCGGTGATTCGGTTCCGAGTAATGATTCCTTTGTCTTGGAGATGAGGGTGGTTCAATATCCTGGGGAATTACGCTGGGAAGATTTATCAACACCACGGGCGATGTATTACTGGAACGGTCCGGGTGGTTATGGCAATAAGTTCTATCCTCCGAGATATCCAGCGAGTGTCACCCAGGCAAAGGTCTATGCCTCTGGCTCTAACACTCCAGTTAGTGTTTTGGTCTTAGACGATAACGGTCCGAACGGAGCACCTGGCGATACCCTGTTTATCACTACAATCAATATCTCAACTCAGCAGTGGTATACCGTGAATGTCTCACCAGCGGTGAATATCGCCAGTGGTGCCTTTTATGTTGGTTGTATCTCAGCGGTTTCTATGGCTCCATCCTTTGGGATGGATACCTTACCACCGGTCTCCCGCCTCGGCTGGGAATATACTAACTCCTGGGCACCAAGCCGGCATGCGGCTCAACACGATATTATGATCAGGGCGGTTTGTGATGTGGGAAGTGGTATAAAGGAGATAGTGGGAGAGAAGGAAATTTCCCTACCACCAACGGTGATGCGGATTAAAGAATTTATCTTAAAGCCTAAATCCCAAATTTATAATGCCTGCGGTCTACCGATGAAAAATGAGAAATTGACTACTGGCATCTACTTCTTAAAAGAAGAAGGCAAAATCCGGAAGTTAATCTTAGTGGAATAAATCCAGCAAAAATAAAAGAGGCGGGAGGATTTTCCTCCCGCCTTTATTTTTAAGAGGCTTACTTTTCGCAGATCACCTTCCAGGTTCTATTCGTCTCATTTCCTTTGAGATGGAGGAAGTAGACCCCACTCGGATAGTTCTTATTAAGTTTTCCTGTATAATATTTCCCCTTGCCGGAGTATAGATTTTCCACCAACTTGCCACTCACATCATAGAGTGATAAGGAGAAAAACTCTTCCTTCGGTAAGGAAAGACTAATTTGGGCATCACTCCGGAAAGGATTGGGGAAGACGGTTAAAGTTGGGATATTTTTATTTATTGGTTCGCCAGCAATTCCGAGATACTGGTTGTAGAAAGATTGCAAGGAGTCGCAATTCTCATAAAAGAGGGCAAGGCTTGTGCCCCCGAGAATGGCAAAGGCGCATTTATAACTCTGATCTGGGGCTAAGTCAAAAGGACCGACCGAGGCGCAGACCGACCAGTCGTAGTTTCGGTTTGAGGCATATTTCCGATAGAGTCCTGCCATAATCTTATATTTCACTGTGTCATGCATCCCTTGGACTGGATAGACAAAGGTATCGTGATCGGTGCAGTAAAGGTTTGCCCAGGAATTGGGGTAAAGGATTTTTATGCCAACGGTTGGGTTATCCGAGGTTGACTGGCGCATCCAGACAACCCTCCTCGCCGTATCAGTCCCCGCTTGGTTGGTATTAGCGGCTCCCATATCAAAGTCAATGAAGATTCCTGCGTATAAACCATTGACAGGTTCGGTCCCAACATTAGTGTAGGTATATTCAATTATCACACCGTCATCGTATCTGGGGTCAGCGGTGGCAACACTGTATTGCTCAACCCGGATATTCTTGGGTGTCGGATGGGCACCATCTCTCATCACCCCGCGGTATTCTTCTAAGCCGAGGCGGTTGTAATAGTCAAGACTCTCAACGATGGTGAAGTCTCGGGAATCAACCTGGTTTAAGCCGAAGAAGGCATCCGCCACATAGGTTCGGGAGTTCCCTAATGCCATTCCCCCGAAGAAGAGCCAATTGACACCGGCTCGGGGATACTTAAAGCCAACACCTTGGGTCTGTTGGGAAGAGAGGAAGCCAATGTGACCATAGGCGGTAACCGTTAATTGGCAATTACCGGTATCGTGGGTGAGGAAGAGATAGGCCGGGTTTAATGGGGCCGGCTCAATATTTGGTAAAACCTGTAATAAACTAATAATTAGTAATATAGCCATAACTCCTCCCTCTTACTTTTTCTAATATGTATTTTAAGGGAGAAAATTTTTTTGTCAATAGGAGGTTTTTAGCAAAAATATTTTATCCACCTCGGGTAGGAAAACCGGAAATACCAGCGCCCAGTGAAAGATATATTTGACAGATAAAGAATAAACTTTTATAATAACTCTTATGAAAAGAATCTTTCTCCTGGTGTTCTTCCTCTCCTGCCTTCCGGAGCGAGATAACCCCTATGACCCCAATTCGGATTTTTTCAAGAAAAAGACGACCCTCTCCGGCCTCTGTCAAAATCGGATTGGTGTGCCAATTCCGGATTGTTGGATAAAGGTTTTACCCCTTCGGGGCAACACCGTCTATTTGACAAAAACGGACCAAAGGGGAAGATACGAACTAAAGGATTGCCCCGCGGAAAGTGTCTTAATAATTGGGGAAAAGGAAGGTTTTGTGCCGGAATCGGTTTTCACTTATTTAGAGGTCTATAAAGGAGAGACCATAAATTTTATCTTGGAGGGTTTACCAAAATTTGTCAACCATTCCCTCTTCTCTTTCTTTGTCTCCCGCCATATCCCCCGTGACTCTTCTGTTTTAAGTTTAAAGTGCGAATTAGAAGATCCAGAAGGAATAGGGGATATCAAAAAGGTATTTGCGACAATTGAAGGACTTTCCGACACCTTGCCTTTGGCTTTTAAGTTCGGCTCTACTTATGAAAATTTCTTCTTAGAAGAGAGCCTTTCTCAAAACTTGGAGGAGATTAGTGGTCGGGAGTTTTATCTTATCGCCAGTGACCTCTTTGGGCATTATGTCCAATCTTCACCCCTTCGGCTCATTCGGGTGATTAGAAATCCTCCGGAACCAATTTCCCCTGCTGGCGGCGATAGTGTCTCTTGCCATCCATTACTTGTTTGGCAACTCCCCCGCTATCTCTTCTCCTATTCCCAATTTATTGAAATCTATCTCATTCGGCCCAATTTAGAGCCGATCCTTTATCTGCGCTCCGAAAACATTCCTCCCGGGGATACCTCTTTCTTTGTGGCGGAATCCTTAATCGACGGTTATTACTATTGGCAAGTTGGGATTAAAGATTCTTATAACAATTGGGCAAAATCGGCGGAGGCGGTATTTAGGGTGGGGGGATAAAATGGATAAGACCTTTGAACTAACTCGGGAAAGGCTCTCCGTCCTCCACCAAATTGCCACCACCATTAATTCAATTTTGGACTATGGGGAACTATTAGAAAAAATAATGGATCTCTGCCTTGAGACCTTAAATGCCGAAAGGGGGGTGATTGTCTTAAAGGAAAAAGATACCTTTCTACCGGTGACCGCTCGGGATAAAAGGGAAGGGAATTTGGACGATATAAAACGAGTCTCTCGGAGTATCATTGAAGAGGTGATTAAAACGGGAAGACCAATCCTTTTACACAGTGCCTTAGAGAGTGAGTTTCAAGCAAAGGAGAGTGTGATCTTATCTAAGATCCAGTCGGTTATGGCTTGTCCCTTAAAGAAGCGGGAGGAGATAATTGGGGCAATCTATTGTGATTCCCTTTCCCGAAAGGGCCTCTTCACCCAGGAGGATTTAGAATTCTTACTTGCCTTTTCTAACCTCTGCGCTATTGCCATTGAAAATGCTCGGTTTCGGGAGATGCTTCTGGATGAAAATATCTATCTCCGAAGGGAAATTGCCTCCTTCTATGCTTTTGAGAATATCATCGGCGAGAGTAAGAAGATGCAAGAAATCTTCTCTCTCTTGAAGAAGATAAGTGGCACCGATGTTAATGTCTTAATCTACGGCGAATCGGGAACGGGGAAGGAGTTAGTCGCCAAAGCGATTCATTATTCCAGCCCCCGGCGGACAAAGAAGTTTGTACCTCTATATTGTGGCTCCCTTCCGGAGACCTTATTAGAATCCGAACTTTTCGGTTATAAAAAGGGAAGTTTCACCGGTGCCTTAACCGATAAAAAGGGACTAATGGAAGAAGCAGATGGTGGAACCCTCTTTCTGGATGAAGTGGCGGACATCCCTTTACCGATTCAAGCAAAACTCCTTCGTTTCTTACAGGAAGGGGAAATCCGAAGGATTGGTGAGACCGAATCCCGAAAGGTTGATTGTCGGATAATTGCTGCCACCAATCGGGACTTAAAAGAAGAGATAAAAAAGAAAAACTTCCGAGAGGATTTATTTTATCGTCTCAATGTCCTAACAATTACTTTACCACCTCTCCGGGAGAGAGGGGAAGATATTATTCTCCTCACCAAATATTTTATTAAGCGATTTGCGGAGAAGTACAATAAGAAAATTAGTGGCATTAGCCCTGATGCCTTAAAATTGATTCGGGCCTATCCCTGGCCGGGAAATGTCCGGGAATTAGAAAATACCATTGCCCGGGCGGTCTCCTTGGCTGATGGAGAGATAATTAGACCTGAGGATTTGAAATTAGAAATCTCGGAGGAAGAGAAAAAGGTGGTAGAAAGTCTAAAGGAGACCTTGCGCTTGACCGAAAAGGAGAAAATTATTTCCGCCCTTCGCCAATGCGGGGGCAATAAAACGGAGGCGGCAAAACTCTTAGGAATTTCTCGAAGGACTTTATACTATAAGATGGATGAGTTGGGGATTAAAGATGAAAAATAACTTCCTACCCGAAAGTGTGATGAAGAAATACGAGGTGGAGAAGATCTTATCTCAATCCCACTTCGCCACCGTCTATTTGGCGCTCCATAAACCTTTGCAGCGGCGGGTAATTATTAAGGTAATTTCTCCCCAAATCGCTCAGGATGAGACCGCCCTGAAACGTTTCGTTAGGGAGGCAAAGATTCTTTCCGAATTGGATGATCCGGGGTGACAAAGATTTATGACTTTGGTGAGGAGGAAGGAATAGCATTTATCATTTCCGAATATGTGCCCGGGGAGACCTTAGAGGAAATTATTAAAAAGAAGAAAACTCTCCCTTTAGAGGAGGTTTTGCGCCTGGGAAAAGAAATTAGCGATATTTTAGCCCGCATCCATAATAAAGGAATCTTACATCGGGACATTAAACCATCAAATATCATTCTTAGAGAAGATGGGCAATTGAAACTTACCGATTTCGGTCTTGCCCAATCCTTCCGGATTGAAAAATTGACCATAGAAGGGGAAATCATCGGAACGCCGGCTTATATGTCACCCGAACAGATCTCGGGAAAAGCAATTGATTTCCGTTCCGATATCTTCTCCTTAGGGGTTGTCTTGTTTGAATTACTAACTGGAGAAAACCCCTTCCTCGCTCCTACCTTCACCGGGGTCTTACATAAGATTCTTTACGAAAAGACCGACCTCAGTGGTGTACCGAAAGAGGTGAGATCTCTCCTATCTCAGATGTTGGCTAAAGACCCAAATCACCGTTTCTCTTCGGCCGAAGAGGTAAATCGAGAGATTAGGTTAATCCTAAAAGAACCAGTTAGTATCTCCTTGCCCCAAAAGACTCTTTACCTTCCTTGGCGCAACATCATTTTCCTTCTCTTAATCCTCATCTTTTTCTTAATTTCCCTCCATTCCTTCCTCGTTCGGAGAAGAAACGCCCTCCCCCAAATCAAAGTGGGAAATAGCATCCCCTTAGAAGTAATTGAACAAGAAAAGGAAGAAAAATCATCACCCCAATTATCTCTTCTTCCCCAGGAAGAGAAGAAAGGAGATAAGAAGAGAGAAAAAAAGGAAGAGCCTCCGATTCCTTCTTCCCCAAGAGCCAAGCCGGATTATGGCTATTTGAAAATCCAGGTAGAACCTTGGGCAGATATCTATTGGGAGAATAGTTATCTCGGTCAGACCCCTTTTCCCTTTCCCATAAAATTACCGATAGGAAAGAGAAAGATAAAATTTAGCCATCCGGAATTTGGGGTCGTTGAGAAGGAAGTAGAAATCCTACCCGAAGAGACCACTCATATCTTATTTGACTTTAAGACCGTCCTTGGTGGTTTAAAGGTAATCGTCGAGCCCTGGGCGAGGATTTATCTTGATGGCAATGACAAAGGGGAAACACCAATGAGCATAATCTACCTTCCTCCGGGCCGGCACGAATTAAAGGTATTAAACCCCAATTTCCCCCCCTATGTTGAGACCTTAGAGATAAAATCCGGGGAAATAATAGAAAGAAGGATAAAATGGTAGTTTGGCACGATTTTTGCTTAAATATTAAAGAAATGAGAGATATGATTATTACCGCCTTAATTCTCCTCCTCTCCCTTTTCGGATTTTCCCAAGAATGGCATTACCGGAGGCAATTGAATTTTCCCCGCACCGGCCTTTCCTGTCAAGTAGTCAACGGTCGGATTTATGCCATTGGTGGTAAAACCGAAAGGCAGGTTTTGGGAATTTGTGAGGAATATGACCCGGTAAGGGATACTTGGGTGGTTAAGAGACCAATGCCCACCCCTCGTTATGGAGCGGTTTCTGGGGTCTGGGAGAATAAAATTTATGTGATTGGCGGCGATACCTCTCCGTTTTTTTCTTCCCCCACCAATGTCATTGAAGTTTATGACCCAGAAAGGGATACTTGGGAGAAGATAAATTCTTTCCTCCCTACTCCCCGTTCTGGAATTGGTGGTTGTGCCCTTGGTCCTTATATCTTTATCATGGGTGGATCAAAAAGAGGGGAGCATGTAACCGATACGGTTGAAGTTTATGATATCTTAGGAAATTCCTGGTTAATAAAGAAATCAATGATTACCCCCCGGATGCATTTTGCGGCGGTGGCAGAAAGAAGGATTTATGCCCTCGGGGGCTTATATCAAGGCCCAATTAGTTTGTGTGAAGGTTATAATGAGAGCCTTGATTTTTGGTATCCGATCAGAAGGCTTCCCTGCGCTCGCTTCTTAACAGCAGGGTGCGCCTATGAAGGAAAGATTTTTTTAATCGGTGGGATTACCGGTCAGGGAAAACCTTCAAATAAGGTTAAGTTTTATATCCCAGAGATGGACACTTGGGTTGAATATCCCCCAATCAATCGGGCAAGAGCGGGATTGGGTGCCTGCACCCTAAATGGTGAAATCTATGCCATTGGTGGTGATAGTATGGGTGTGCCATTAGGAATAACGGAAATGACCCAACCATCGGGGATAGGAGAGGAGATAAAAATGGTGAAGGGGAAAAGGTTAATTACCTTCTGGAAAGGGGAGAAGAAATTCCCCTTAGAGAAGGGAGAAGAAATGCTTAACATTTTAGGCAAGAAGATTTTTGGGGAAAGATTGAAAAGAGGGGTCTATTTTCTTTATCGGAAAGGGGAAAGGTTTAAAAGAAAAATTGTCATTTATTAGAGAACGGTGATTACTTTCCTTCTCCTTTTTTTTCTTTTTGAAAATATATCGTTTTTGGATTCTCTTTATCAGATTGGTGATTACGAACGGGTGCTCAAAGAAGGAGAAGTAATTCTAACCCAAGAATTAAAAAAAGGAGAAAGGGTTGAGGTATTGAAGACTATGGCATTCGCCGCGGTTGCCCTGGGTGACGAAGAGAAGGGGAAGGATTATTTTCTCTCCCTCCTCCAAATTTCTCCAAATTTCTTTTTAGACCCGATAAAAACCTCACCTAAGATTCTTCGGGTATTTCAAATCGCCCGGGAGGAGTTTAAAAAGAAGAAGAGAGAGATAATTAAGTATTCCTCCTTAGTATATTTTTATCCCGGTCTTTTCCAATTGAAAGAGGGGAAAAAATTTCGGGGATATTTCCTTACGTCTTTGACTACAGTCTCGGCGGTAGGACTTTTCGCCAGTGTCGTCTTAACTCCAATCTTCCATCGCTCCTATTTAGAAAAGAGGATCCCTTCGGAAATTGAATCCGCTTATCACCTCTATAAATTTGCTTATCTCGCCCAGCAGGTCTTTGGTATCACCATCGGTCTCTCTTATACCTACCACCTCTTAGACCTAAAACTTTCTGAGTAGTTTTTTACTCATTTAGCAAAGATTTGCACATTTTCCTCTTGCCAATTAAGAAAAACCCTCTCTTAATCAATTGAAACAATTGGCACAATTTTTGCTTGTAATGAGTAGTGATGAAAGAAACGGGAGGAAATATGAAAAAGCTTCTTACGAGCTTTTTAATCTTAGGATTAAGTTTTGCTTGGGCTAATGGTCTGGGAGCAATTTCCGGTATTGTTACCGACTCTCTGACGGGTGCACCAATTGCCGGAGCGACAGTTCGGGCAATGATGCAACATGGTAGTGGCGGGATGGCGGTGACGAATCAAAATGGTGAATATACCATTCAAAATCTAAGACCTGGCTTTTACCGCGTCACCGCCTCCGCAGTCAATTACCTCTGTAAACATTATCCGGAATTGGTTGAGGTGGTTTCGGGTCAAACTACACCCAACATTAACTTTGCCTTAGTCCCTTATTCCCCTCCCCCAAGAAATGGTGGGATTTCTGGCTTAGTGACCGATTCAATTACTGGTGAGCCAATTCCTAATGCTTTAGTTCGCGCTTGCGGACCAACCTGTGGTCAAGGAAGAACTAATGAGAATGGAGAATACCTCATTGAAAACTTGGCACCCGGTGATTATCGGGTCACCGCTTCCGCTTATGGCTATAAAGCAAGTCGGTATCCGGATTTGGTTCGGGTGGAAGAAAATAGAATAACCCCAAACATTAACTTCCTTCTTGTCCCCTACCAACAGCCACCACCAGTAAGGGGTTCAATCTCCGGGAGGGTAATTGATAAACAAACTGGTGAGCCGATTGAAGGAGCATTCGTCACCGCCATGGGTAGTAGAAGAATGAGAGGAATGGGAAGAGCACTTACCGGACCAGACGGCACTTACCGCATCGATAACCTTCTGCCCGGAGAATATCGGGTGATGGCTAATGCCCGAGGCTACGAACCGGAGGTCTATCCAGAATTGGTAGTGGTTTACGGAGGACAAAATACTCCGGATATTAACTTTGCCCTTATGCCCCGTGCGGAAAGGAATCAAGAGAGAAATCGGGGAAAGAGTGTGAACCGAGAAAAGAATCGGGAGAAGAATGTCTATCGGGTGAAAGGAATTCACTAATCCGCCGCAGCACCAGGAGAAGAGGGGTCCTGAATTCTTCGGGACCCCCTCTCTTTTTTATTTGCCGGGGTAAAATAAATCCCTCCTGATTTGACATCTCTTTTTTTCTTAATAGAATAAACTCTATGCTAAAATTGACTAATACCCTCACCAATAAAAAGGAACTGTTTCTGCCGATTGAAGAGAAAAGGGTTAAAATTTATACCTGTGGCATGACGGTTCAAGATTCTCCTCACTTAGGTCACCTCCGCACTTTTGTCTTTGCCGATGTCCTTAGGAGGTTTTTAGAATTTCTTGGTAAAGAAGTCATTTTTGTTATGAATTTTACGGATATTGATGATAAAATCCTCCAAAAGGCAAAAGAAGAAAAGAAAGACTACCGAATAATCGCCCAGAGGTATATTGATGAGTTTTTAAAAGTTGCAGAAGCGATGAACATCAGGAAAGAAAACGATATCTATCCGCGCGCCACGCAACATATCCCAGAGATGATTGAACTGGTGGAGAAACTTTTAGCCAAAGGTTTGGGTTATAAGGTAGATGAGGGTGATGTCTATTTTGATATTAGTAAATTTCCCAATTATGGCAAACTTGCCAAAAAAAAGTTAGAGCACCTAATCGCTGGGGCAAGGGTGGAGGTTGGGGAGAAAAAGAGAAATCCCGGGGATTTTGTTCTTTGGAAGGGTTATAAAGAGGGTGAGCCCTATTGGTATACCCCTTTTGGTAAAGGGCGGCCCGGTTGGCACTTAGAATGTTCTGCGATGTCTATGCACTATCTGGGTGAGACATTTGATATTCACATCGGTGGTGAAGATTTAATCTTTCCCCATCACGAGAACGAAATTGCCCAATCCGAAGGGGCAACCGGCAAACCTTTTGTCAACTATTGGCTTCATAATGCCCTCTTACTTTTAAGAGGGGAGAAGATGGCAAAATCAACCAGGAATTACTTTTTAGCAACTGAAGCCTTAAAACGCTACCATCCCAATGTGATAAGACTTTTTCTCTTAAAGGCACACTACAAAAGCCCTTATGAGTTCACAATAGATAGGTTAGAAGAGGCAAAGAGGCAATGGTTAAGATTGGAAGAATTCTTTCACCTCTGCGAAAAGGGAAATCCGAGATTAAATTTTAGCCCCCCGGAGAGTTTCATCTCGGCAATGCTTGATGATGTAAATACGCCCCAGGCATTGGGTGAAATTTTCAAGTTGGTGGAAGAGAGGTTTAAGAAAGGTGATATCTCTAAGGAAGAGAATGAAAGTATTTATTCTTCTGTCCGTTCTGCCCTTGACCTCTTAGGTTTTAGAACGGAAAAGAAGGATAGAAGTGTGAGCAGCACAGAAATGGAGTTCAAAACTATATTGGGCCTTTCGGAAGAGGAGATTGCTTTATTGACTCAGGCAAGGGAACTTGCCCGCAAGAATAAGCGATATGATATTGCGGACCAAATCCGCTCCGCTTTGGAAGAGGCGGGCTATGAATTAAGGGATACAAAAGAGGGACCGGATACCATTTTCCGAGGCGAAGCAGATTTTGAAACCTTTTGGCAATTAATTAAAGAATTAAGAGAAAAACTCTGGCGCGAGAAAGAATTGGATAAAAGGGGAGAAAAGCCTTACCTCTCGGAAATAATTGATTTACTGGAGAAAGTAAAAGAAAAGTGAGAATCATTGAAAATCTTTCCAAATTTATTGACCATACCTACTTAAAACCGGAGGCGACCGAAGGAGATATAAGAAGGGTTGTCAAGGAGGCGATAGAATATAATTTTGCTACAGTGTTCGTTGCCCCCTCCTGGACGAAATTGGCAAAGGAATTATTAAAAGGAAGTGGGGTGAAACTTGGTTGTCCAATTGGCTTTCCCTTCGGGGCAAGTGCCACCGAGACGAAAATCTTTGAGGCAAAGAAAGCACTTGCAGATGGGGCAGAAGAGTTGGATATGGTGATCAATATCGGCCGCCTAAAATCCGGTGATTACCAATATGTGGAAAGGGAAATTAAAGAAGTCGTTAAAGCGGTAAAACCAATTTTAATAAAAATAATCATTGAGACCGGTTATCTGACTGATGAAGAAAAGATAAAAGTAAGTCTTATTGCCAAGGAAGCGGGTGCCGATTTTGTTAAGACCTCCACCGGGATTTTAACCACTGGTGCAAAGGTTGAAGATATAAGATTATTAAAGAAGGTTCTGGGCGATTACCCAAAAATAAAAGCCTCCGGCGGTATTCGGGATTATAAAACCTGTCTGGAGCTGATTGAAGCCGGAGCAGAAAGAATTGGCACCAGTTCCGGAGTGAAGATTATGGAAGAGTATTTTTCACTAAAAGATAAGGAGGATTTATGAAAGCAGTAAGGAAGATAAAGCCCGAACCGGGCGCAGAATTAGTTGATATACCAATCCCAAAAATTCCGGAGGATTGGGTATTGGTTAAGGTCTTAGCCACTTCCATCTGCGGAACCGATGTCCATATCTATAAATGGGACGATTGGTCGCAAAAACGCATCGGCGAAAAGAGGCTACCCCAGACCTTAGGTCATGAGGTTGCCGGAGAAGTGGTGGAAGTTGGTAAGGCGGTAAAAAGGATTAAGGTTGGTGACTATGTCTCCGCAGAGACCCATATCTATGACCCAAGTGATTTGACCGCCCTTTTAGGTCAATTCCATGTGGGAGAACATATGAAGATTTTGGGCGTTGACTGTGATGGCGCCTTTGCGGAATACTTCGCGATTCCGGAATCGGTCGCCTGGATTAACGATAAGTCAATCCCGCCGGAATTGGCGACCGTCCAAGAACCTCTTGGTAATGCCACTTATGCGGTCTTGGGTGAAGATAACGATGTGGCGGGTAAGACGATGGTCATTACGGGTGACGGTCCAATCTCTCTATTTGCCATTGGGATTGCCCGGGCCTGTGGCGTGGCGAAAATTATCCATTTGGGAAAATATGACTTCAATATGGCGATTGGGAAAAAGATGGGCGCGGACTATCAAATCTGGACCAATAAGACAAAACCAGAAGAAAGGTTAAAAATTGTTAAAGAGTTGACCGATGGCAACGGCGTGGATATCGCCTTAGAGATGACCGGGAGTGAGGAGTCAATTCTTGACTGTTTTAAGATGGTGCGAAGGGCAGGAAGGGTAACCGCCTTCGGTATTCCTGAGAAATCGCCCTTGCCCTTTGGTTTTGACTATTCCGGGGGGATTGTCTTTAAGGGTTGCCAAATCCACGGGATCAACGGCAGAAAGATATTTGATACCTGGTACCGGGTGAGAAACCTCTTGGCGGGAAAGAGAATAGATATCAGGCCGGTAATTACCCACCTCTTCCTCCTTGATGATTTTGCCGAGGGCTTTAAGAAGATGACCGAAAGACCGAGGACAAGCGCCAAAGTCGTTTTATTCCCGGATGAGGAGGAATTAAAGAAGGCAAAGGAAAGGATGGGAATTTAAAAATTAAATTGAAAAGAAAATTAGGACAAAAGTTATCCCTCCTTCCTTTTATCTTTCTTCCCCTTTTCGCTAAGTCTTACTTCTATCCCAAAATTAAAACTGATATCTATCTTCTCCCCAACGGTGATGTCCGGATTTGCCAAGAGAGAACCTATTCCTTTACCGGTTCTTTCTCCTGGGCGTTTATTGAATTAAAGAAGAAAGGAGCGAAGGATATCATCTTCAATCGGCTGGCGGAATTGACCGAAAAAGGTTGGCAAGATTTAGAAGCGATAGAAGTCCAAAATCACGAAAACTCCCTTTACCTCCGCTGGCACTATAAGGCAGAAGATGAAGAAAAGACCTTCCTTCTTGATTACACAATCCTTGGGGCAGTAAAGAGATATTTAGATGTGGCGGAATTCTATTGGAAGATAATTGAAGAGGTACACGAGAAAATTTCTGAGATTGAGATAAATCTTTTCTTGCCCGAACCTGCACCCGAACTTTTTAAGGTTTATATCCATTCCCGAGCCAAACCCGGGATTCTTACCTTTAATGAAAATAGAGACCGGGCATTTATTAGGCAAAAGAATATTCCCAAGGATGCTTTCGTGGAAATCCGAGTTCTCACCTCTCCCAAAATCTTCTCCCTCCTTCCCCAAGAAAACGAAGAAAGATACCAAAAGATTCTTGCTGCGGAAAGGAAAAATTTCTTTTTTTCTTTTCTCCGTTCCTTTGTTCTTTTGCCCCTTGGCTTATTTTTGATGGTCATCTTACCAATATTTTTCTTAATCTTTTTTTATACTCGCTACGGCCGGGAACCAAAAATTGTTTATGAGGGGATTTACGAACACGAGCCACCAAGATTAGCCCCACCCGTGACCCTACCTTTAATTCTAAACCAAAATCCGAGCAAAGAGAAGATAAACCAAGAAATCTGGCAGGGGATGTTTGCCAGCCTCTTAGATTTGGCCACCAAAGGTTATATCACAATAAGAGAAGTAAGGGAAGGGGAAAAGAGATATTACCTATGGCAAAAAGAAAAAGAGGGAGAGATTGAACCTTTTAGCCGAGAGATTTTTAAATTCTTCTTCGCTAATTTGAGTGAGGATAAAAAGACCTTTACCGAAGAAAGAGTGAAAGACTATCTCAAGAACCACTCTCCGGAAGTCTTACCCTTTTTGAGCCATCTCGCTTCGCGGGCAAAAAGTTGGTGGGAGTTAGAGTTAAAATCTCATCTCCTTGACCCAAGAAGTGCCACCGCTTATAGAATCTATCTTAGTCTTAATATCCCTTTAATCATTTTGGGAGCAATTTCCTTCGGGACTGGTTTATACGCCATTCCCATTTTCTCTGGGTCAGCGTTCCCTTTTATTCTTATTCCCGCGGTTGTTATGATTATCCTTTTTACTTTCTGGGGCAAAGTGATAAACCGCTGGAGTGAGCCTGCTTATTTAGAACATAAGCGTTGGTTAAACTTCAAAAGGTTCCTTACCGATTTTTCTGCTCTGAGTCAGGCACCAATTACTTTATTAGCAATCTGGGAAAAGTATTTCGTCTACGCGGTCGCTCTTGGTATAGCCAAAGAATTTTTGAAAAACTTAGGGAAACTATCCGAAGAGAAAGGTTATCCCATTACCCTTCCCCTCTGGTATAAAACCGAAACCCCTGCCCCAACTAACCTTGTCTCTTTGAGCGAAACCCTTACTCACTTTAATAACTTTGCCCAGAACTTCACCAGTATGCTTAATTCTTTTTCTTCTTCTGCTTCTTCGGGTGGTGGATTTTCTGGAGGCGGGGGCGGTGGTGGCGGTGGTGGTTCTTCGGGTGCCGGATAAATTTTTAGATTTATTCTTTAACGACGGAAATTTCTTCTCCCAAGGAAAACTTTATAATATTTTTCCGTTTTATCTTCTTTTGGGCTAGGGCGGTAACAATTAAAGGAAGGGCGATGGTGGCATCACAATACAATGTCACCATATCCGCATCTAAGGCAATTTTTCCCCAGGATTGTGCTTCCTTAAAGGTGCAACCAGAAAGACCGCCCCAGAATGGTTTATCTTCGGTGATCTGTAAGGCGAACTTATGGCCTGAGACCTTATAACCAATATAAGGGGCAGTCACTTCCGTCTGTTGAATAAAATTCTTGGGCACCCCTCCCCCAATATAAATCACTCCGGTCTTTTTCAAACTGGCTAAATAGGCAGTCTCCGCCACATCCTTAATGATATCAAATTCAATTTTTATTCCCTTATTTTTGTATAATTCCGTGAGGGCAATACCGATTGAAGAGTCACCAATCGCTGGGCAATAGACTGGAACCTGCATCGCGGCCGCCATTTTTAAGATGCCGGTGTTTCTATATTTCTGTAACTTCTTGCCAATCCGGTATAAAAATTCTCTCGTGGTCCAGACCTTTTGCGGGAATTTTTCCGCCCATTTTGCGATGAGGTTATCGGTAGCGATGAATTCCTCCTCGCTGGCGAAGGTGTCATAAATCCGATCAACCCTGGCTGCCCGTAGGTGAATATCAGAAACTTCCTCGGAACCGAGATAGTGGTAGCGGCCAACCGTCTCGTGAATATCGTGGAAGAGGTTGGCACCCGTAGAAACCAGACAATCAATATATCTTTCCTTAATGAGATAGGCGATAACCTTCCTCATTCCGGCGGGAACCATCGCCCCGGCGAGACCGAGGAAAATAAAAATATCTTCCTTTAACATCTTCTCCCAAACCTTAAACGCCAGACTCAAGTTCCGGCCCTGAAAGGAACATTTTCCTAAATCTTCTAAAAGTTCATAAACCTTTACATCCTCTTTTATTTCCAAAGGGACCGTTGGGTATTTAAGAAAATCTTCCTTCCTCATATTAGGGTAAAAGGACCGCGCAGGCAATCACTGTTGTCCAGAGCCCCCTCTTATCACCGATGGCGGTCTGGGTGATATTCATCGTCCGGAAAATCTTCCCCGAAATTTTCCAGAGTTCTTTCCTTTCGTCATAACTCGTATCCGGATCAAACTCCACGCCCAAGGTGGTCGCTAACATCTGGGCCGCCAAATCCTCAGCGTAGTCTCCGGCTTTCGCCTCGGTCTCACCAAAGGAATGGTATTCGGAAAGATAACCATATTGATTTTTATCCTTGGGGATGGCACAACCCACCGAAGCGGCAATTAGTCGGTGTGGTTCGTTAGAAGAGTTGGTGCTCATCACACAAAAAATTATCTCCCCGGGCACAAGATATTCCAAACCTTTGGCGCGGGAGATGATTTTACAACCTGGCGGTAAAATAGAAGAGACCTGAACGATATTAAATTGCGCGATACCGCAGTCGCGCAGTGCAGCTTCAAAAGAGGAGAGACGGTCGCGATGTTTACCTACCCCTTTGGTGAAGAATACCCTTTTGGGAACCATTTTTGATTGGAGCAGAGCGGATTCGAACCGCCGACCTCCTGAGTGCGATTCAGGTGCTCTCCCAACTGAGCTACTGCCCCATTAAATCTTAGAAGAAATCTTTTCAAAAAAATTCTCCAACTTCTCCCGTGAACAAACATTTCCTTTATCTTAAGAAAGATTTTTTCTTTGTCAATAGTTAGTTTGGAAGCCAAGAGCAAAATAGTGACCGGGATTAGGAAACTCTCTTGGGATGAGGACCGTGTAATCAATCTGGAGCACCCCTCTTTTTATCCCACAGCCAAAGGTGGGAGCATTTCCGGCATAACCAAAACGAAAAGAGATAATCTCCTTAAAGTTAACTTCACCGCCCGAAAAGACCTGCCACCTCCTTTCGTAAGGAGAGTAAGTGAGGTCAAAGGTGGGTAAAAAAGAAAAATTCTTAAAACTCCAGGGGCGAGAGATACCAAATCGAAAAACTGCTGGCAGATAGAATTCTCTTCTTTTCAATTTTAAGACATCGGCCCAGTTTAAGTAGGAAAGACCAATCTGCCAACTCTTCAATTTGTAAAAAAGACCAAGGTCTAATCCCCATCCTTTGGCCTCTTCGTTATAGAATCTTTCGTAAAAATAACGAGTGGAGAAACCAACCGCTAAATTCTTATTTAGAAAACGGGCAAGATTAAAATAAAAAGTGAAATCCTTGGGCGAATACTCACCAAGCGCCGCTTCTGGTTTATCCGGCCTCAGTTCTACCTGCCCGTAATCAAAAAGGGTAACCCCGAAGCCAAAACTTGCGATTTTGGTCGGCTGAAGAAAAAATAGGGCATTCTGATGAGTGTCCAAAAGCCAATCGGTATAAGCAAAATGGAGAAAGATTTTATTTCCCTTGGCCGAAAGCGCCGGATTGAAGAAAAAGGAAAAACCACCTTCCGCGGAACTCCCTCCGCTCCCTCCCATTCCCATCTCCCTGGCCGCCAGACCAATTTTGAGGGACTTAAAACCGACCAATCTCTCTTCTCCCCCCAGATACCCGATTAAAGGGAAAAGGGCAAAGATTAAAAACTTAGGTTTCAAAAATTTCCACATTGGCTCGGGGAAGCGTGATTCGCCTCCCATCCTCAAGTTCCACCTCTAAAATTCTCACCTTTGACTCGGTCTCAATCTCCTGCAACTCCGCTGGTAAACTCACCACCTTCCCTAAAAGTCCGAAATAAGGTTCTCTAATGATCCGCACCGTCATTCCCACTTCTAAGCCGGTCTCATAAACCTTATCCGAAGTTAAAACACCCCCGCCATCTTGAGCCACAATCACCTCGGGCCGCATCACTCCTGCCCGAATCTGGGTCGCCCCGTTAATGGAAGCAACTTTTCCGACAAGGGAACTTAATAGGTCAAAGGTCTTTTTTGCCATCCGCATCCTACCAAATCCTTCGGTGACGATCAAAGTGATACCGCAATTTTCGTGACCGGTTATCGCCACGCCAATATCATAACCTAAAAATTCTTTAATCGTCTCATCCTCAATTCCACCCACCACAACCCCTTTCACCCCTAACTCCTTCGCTTTTCTCATCCCGGTGAGGGTAATTAAGGAACCGCCAATCACCACCTTTCCTCTCATCCTCTCTTCAAAAGATTTTTCATCTAAAACCTCGTCAGGAGAAGAAGCGACCGGCATAATCTCGCCCCGCGCCTCTCCACCAATCCCAAATATCCCCTGGATCAAAGTGGCATAGGTTTCAATCCGCACACCCTGATTGGGAATTATCTCCTCCACCACCCCATCAATGTAGGCAGTAACCTGAACCGGCTGTGGTTCTTCTCTGATTATCACCTGGCCGGTAATCTCGGAAATGCTTTCAATCGTTCCTTTAATCGGTGATTTGACCACAGATTTAAAAAGACCAAAAAAACCTTTCGTCTGAGCAATTATCTCATTCTCTTCTACTCTATCCCCCTCCTTCTTTAACATCACCTCCCTTATATCCTCCGGCGGCACTCCTAAAAGACCGCAGACATTTACCGGCTTCACATTTCCGGGCAGATTGGTTCGCGCCACAATATCTTCACCCTTAACCCTTACTCCCTTTTCTACGAGGATCTCCCCCGGAATTGGGAGCCTTCTCTCCTTCACTATCTTAGTTCTCTCTGCAACTTTTAGCCCCGGCGTATAAGCATGCGCCATAAAGGAAATCTTATAAGAAAATTATTAAAAGTCAACTGAGATTTTACCTCTTATGCGATAGGTTTTTCTTTTAGGTTCCCATTTTCGCTTCCGATCAAACCCCCGATCCGGTTTAAGATTATGCCCTTTATTAACCTATCATTTAGGCTCTTCATTAAACTTCCAATTATCCCCTTTATTAAACCATCTTCTATCCTCTCCATTAAACCCTTTATTAAATCCCAAATTATCCCCTCTTTTGAAACTTCCATTATCCCTTCTGTTAGATCTGGGATACCATCCCCTGTATGCTCCACCCAATTTTATAAAGATAAACCCCTCCTTTCTTACAAAAGTGTTACAAGTTAACTCTGTTTTCCGTTAAGATTACTTATCCGATAGCGCCTCCCTAATCTCTAAGTAGTATTCCCTTAAAATCGCCTTCCTCATATTTCTCTTTCGGGGTTGGGATTAGAACCCAATACCCCTCTATAATAAAAACGGAAACACCCCCCAATTTCTGACACTAAATCTTCTCTTTATATCTAACCCCTTCTCTTTCAAGAATTTAATTTACCGAAACAGGAGACCCTCCCAGCAAAAAGAAGCCTCCCCCTATTCCCATCCAGAGAACATCTAAAGCCCGTATTCCCGATGGTTTTGAATGAAGTTTGATGGAAACCGAGTATTTGACAAATAGAAGATTTTATCTTAAAATACATAGTTATATAAAATATGAATCCCGAATTTGAACGAGGAGGGTGGAATGTTTAGTAAAAATAAAAGAATAGGTATTTTATTAATTTTTGGACTTATTCTCCTCTCTCTTCCTAATTGCGGAAAGAATAAACCTCCGACCGTTCCCTACCTTACGGGACCGACAACTTTGGGTTTGAATGCGGAAGGTGAATTTAAGGCACAAAGTACCGATCCCAATAATGATGAAATTCGCTACCTCTTTGACTGGGTAGACAAACTGGAAACGACCGATTACTATCCAAGTGGTGATACTGCGAAAAAACTTCATTCTTGGTCAACTCCGGGCACTTACCAAGTAAAAGTTCAAGCCCAAGATAAAAAGGGGAATCTCTCTGGTTGGTCGTCGCCGCTTACTGTTTCGGTCGTCACTAATAATAAACCGAATAAACCAACCGTTAGCGGACCGAATTCCGGCCTAAAGGATACTACCTATAACTTTTCTGTAACCCCAACTGACCCCGATGGGGACAGCGTTCGGGTCCTTTTCCTCTGGGGTGACGGAAAAGTTGATACCTCCTCTTGGGTAGCCTCTGGCACCTCCGTAGAAAGAGGTCACGCCTATTCTGATACCGGCATTTTTACCATTAGGGCACTGGTCCAAGATATAAAGTTTGCCCTCTCGGACACTTCCGACCCCAAAACCTTCACCGTTCTTTTCGGGTATCCACCCGGAGAAATCCTTTGGACGTTTATCGGTGGAGACGAGTTTGTCTCTTCCCCCGCCTTAGTTATTGAAGGCGGCATTCCGGTAATCTACATCGGTTGTAAAGATGGGAAGGTTTATAAACTAAATGGCAAAACTGGTGCTAAGATGGCAGAATTCTCCTCACCCATCGCCGGAGATGAGTTTAATTCCTCCCCGGCGATCGCTACCGATGGGACAGTTTATATCGCGAGCGAAGAAGGCTATCTCTTTGCCTTAACTTCCAATCTCACTTTGAAATGGCAATGGCCGACCGGAAGTCGGGGGATGCCCTTCACCTCTCCGGCTTTAACCGGAGACGGGAAGATTATCATCGGCAATGAAAACGGCAATCTCTACTGTGTGAAGGATAATGGGAGTAGTGCGGAATCTTTATGGACCTTTTCCGCCAGGGGACCGATCTTCTCTTCCCCAGCGATTGACGCTCAGGGAAATATCTATTTTGCGGAGTTAACCGATTCCGGTTATATTTATAAGTTAAATTCATCCGGTCAACTCCTTTGGGAGAAGATGACCGGTGGGGAGGTCTATGCTTCACCCACCCTTGATGCCCAGGGCAATGTCTTCCTCTCTTCTACTTCGGGTAAGGTCTTTGCCTTTGATGGCAATGGTAATGACCTAACCGGTTGGCCGGTGGTGATCCCGGATACCGCGGAGGTTCATTCTTCCGTAGTTTTTGAGCCTTCCGCCAATTTAGTTATTTTGGGTCACGAACGGGGGATCTTACTCTACCGACCCAATGGTACTCTCCAAGATCACATCTTAGTGATTCCCGAAGAAGTTTCTTCCACCCCGACTGTGGCTCAAGACAGCATCGTCTATTATCTCACCAGTGAAGGTTGGTTTGTGGGTTATAACTATCTCGGCCGCACTTCTCTCTTTACCAAAAATCTCGGCTCTCGTTTTTCTAAGAAACTCCAGGAAGATATATATTCCTCCCCAACGATTGCTCCCGACGGCACAATCTATGTTGCTTTTGAAGAAAGGGTTTATGCCCTCTATGGTAAAAAACCGCTGGCAAATTCCCCCTGGCCCAAGTTCCGACAGGGACTGAAGAATACGGGTAGAGCGGGTGGTGGTAAGATATAAAGAATAGAAACCCAATTATTTAGGTCCCGACCGTTCAAGCCGGTTGGGACCTTTTTTCTTAAAGTTGAGTATTAAGGAAAATATCAAAATCCTTAAGGAGCGAATCGGGGAGATTTGTGCCAAAAAAGGGAGGAGGGAGGAGATTACAATTGTTGCGGTTACGAAGGGAATCTCAGTAGAAAAGATAAGGGAGGCGATTGCCTCCGGTATTAAAATTATCGGGGAAAATCGGGTGCAAGAGGCATTTAGTAAATATCAAATAATCGGCGAAGAGGTAGCCTGGCATATGGTTGGTCATCTCCAAACGAACAAAGTGAAAAAGGCACTCCAATTTTTTCAAATGATTCAGAGTGTTGACTCCCTCCATCTCGCCTTAGAGATTGATAAGCACGCCCGGGAGAAAAATAAAGTGGTACCGGTTCTGATTGAAGTTAACACCTCCGGTGAGGCAACAAAATTCGGCGTCCCTCCCGATAAACTTTTTTCCCTTCTGGAAAAGATCCTTCCCTTAAAACAGATAAAGGTCTTAGGTCTTATGACCTTAGGTCCCGGTTTGGCAGTTGTTGATCCGGAAAAGTCAAGAAAACCATTCCGCCAATTATGGGAATTGCGGGAGAAAATTAGAGAAAAGTTCCAACTACCGCCTTCTCAATTTTCTATTCTCTCCATGGGGATGTCTTCGGATTACGAGGTGGCAATTGAAGAAGGTGCCAATATGATAAGGATCGGCACTGCCATTTTCGGAAAACGAGATTAAAAGAGTTCTACCGACCGAATTTCCTCTCTAAATCCCTAATATCAAATCTGATAATTGTTGGTCGGCCGTGGGGGCAGAAGTAAGGGGTGTTGCAAGCAAAGAGTTTATTGATTAGACGCTCTATCTCCTCCTGAGAAAGTCTTTGTCCTGCTTTGATTGCTCCCTTACAAGCGATAACCTTTGCCAATTCCTCCTTGCGCTGGGAGAGGGCTTTCTCCATCTTTGCCAATTCTAAAAAAAGTTCTTTCAAATCACCTTCTCCAAAATTGGAGTGAGCCGGAATTGCCTCCACCACAATCGTCTTCGGTCCAAAAGGTTTCGTCTCAATCCCCAAAAAAGAAAGTTCATCCTTTATCTCCTCGTAGAGGAGAAACTGTTCGGGCGCTAGTTCTAAGATGATCGGGAAGAGGAGGGGCTGCCGGGCTTCTTCTTTTTCCGATTTTAGAACTTCTTCATAGATTATCCTTTCCGATGCCGCATGTTGGTCAATAACACAATATCCGCCCTTCACTTGGGCGAAGATATAGGAGTTGTGCAACTGCCAGAAGGTGAAAGGACGCTCTTCGGGACCGATCTCCCCCTGATAGAGGAAACTGTCAAAACTTATCTCTTCTCGTTTCTGAATACCCAATCGCTTCCGAATCGCCTCGGCAATGAAATCAAAGAGGAATTTCTCATCAATAAAGCGCACCTCCAATTTTGTCGGATGGATATTGCAATCTAAGTTTTCCGGCGCGGTGGTAAAAAAGAGGATATAATTGGGATTCATCCCCCTCAAACTACCACCGTAGCCTTCCATTACCGCCTTACTCACAGTTCGGCTCTTTACCGGCCTCCGATTGAAATAGACCACCTGGACCTCATAAGCCGCCTTTGCCGCCTCCGGGTGGGAGAGAAAACCAAAAAAATTGAGGAGGGGATTTTCAAAATGGATTTCCATTAGACTATCCAACACCCTTTTATCTAAAAGGGAGACTAACCTCTCTTTCACTCCGTTCACCGCGGGTAAGGTGAAGAGCAACTTATCATCATTCTTTAAGGAGAAGAAGACTTCGGGAAAGGCGAGGGCATAATTTTTAATTACCTCAACGATGAGACGGAGTTCGTAGTTTTCTGATTTTAAGAAAGCCTTCCGCACCGGTAGGTTAAAGAAGAGTTCGGAGACCGAGATGGTCGTCCCCACCTTTCTTGCTATCGCCTTCACCTCTTTTATCTCGCCCCCTTCGGCAAAAAGAAGTGTGCCCAGGGAATTGACTTGGTCGTTGGTCTCAATCTTTAATTTAGCAACCGCGGCGATTGCCGCTAAGGCTTCCCCCCGAAAGCCGAAGGTTTTAAGAGCGTTCAGGTCGGAAATATCCCTAATCTTACTAGTGGTGTAGCGGGCGAGGCAAAGGAGACAATCATCCCTTGACATTCCAATCCCATCATCCATCACCTTGATTAAATTTTTCCCGCCGGCGCGCAGTTCAACCTCAACCCTTTTTGCCTGGGCATCAAGGGAATTCTCAATGAGTTCTTTAACAACGGAAGCCGGCCTTAAAATTACCTCCCCGGCGGCGATCTTTTTTATCGTATCGGGGGGGAGGGGTTTAATCTTCATAATTCATACTTCATCCCATCCGAAGCGGCAATCACCTCAATTCCCGTCTCCTTTGTCAGTTCCTCAGCTAAGATCCAGGGTTTATTTTTAATCATCGTCATACCGAAATGGGTTAAAAAAGCGACCTTCGGTCTTATCCCCAAGATGAGATTTTTGGCGTCCGTTAGGGAAAGGTGGTCCAGTTCGGAAGGTTTTTCGCGCACCACATTCATAATTAAAATGTCCGCCTGATAAGCCGGGATTAATTCTGGGAAATATTTCGTATCCGCAATATAAGAGATCTTCGCCCGCTCGGTTTCAAACTTAAATCCGTAAGTCTCACCGCGATGGCGGTGTCTTATCGGACAGGAGAACTTCACTCCCTTAATTTCATATTCTCCTTTCTCCTGCAAAATAACAATCTTTTCTAAATAAGAGCGGAGATACTTAAAGACTACCGGGTCTTCCCCTTCAATCGCCTCCCTAGGGCAAAAAAGAACTCCTCTTTTTTTTGTCCCACCCGTCGTTAGCGC
Organism: candidate division WOR-3 bacterium; assembly: GCA_039801905.1. Lineage (NCBI taxonomy): Bacteria > Pseudomonadati > Caldifarciminota > Caldifarciminota bacterium. The sequence continues at coordinate 29,648 of JBDRVQ010000013.1, forward strand.
CTCAATCATAATATTCACATCACCGGAATGGTCAAGATGGCTATGGGATAAGAGAATGCCATCCAATTGGGTGGGGTCTAATTTGTGTTTACTAGAAATTATTCTTACCAGAGAACCCGGACCGGGATCAACCAAAAGGTTGGTTCCTTGCAAGGAAAACCAAATTCCACCTGATGCCCGAATCTGCTTAAAAACAACAATTCGGGCACCCCCACTACCCAAAAAGATTATGGCGTCAGCCATCAGTTAATTCTTTTTGAAGGTGATAACCAAGTTCTAAGGCGGAAAGATTTTCACTTAAATAATCCTTCGGTACTCTTTTCGCCAAAGCCTTCTTTAGAGAATCAAGATGACAAAAGCCATATCTTCTTTCTAAGATTTTAGCGATTGTTCCCAAGAGGATAATATTGGCAAAAAGCTCCCGACCTAACTTTTCCCTCGCTAACCGAGAAAAGGGTAGAAAAAAGGCGGAAGGAGAATTACTTTCCCGAACGTAAAAATCATCTAAAAGCAAAATCCCCTCTTCCTTTAAGGAAGAGAGATAATCACAATAAGCCGCTTGGGAAAGGCAGGCTAAGAGATCGACCCGCCGCGCCTTCGGAAAGAGAATCTCCCGGTCACTGATAATGACATCGGAACGGGAAGAACCGCCTCTCGCCTCCGGTCCGTAACTTTGCGTTTGGACTACATACTTTTTTTCGTAGACCCCACAACCCTCCGCTAAGATAATCCCGGCCAAAATTAAACCCTGCCCCCCACTTCCCGCTAATCTAACCTCTACCTTCATATTCCCCTTGCACATTCTTCTGATAACTTTCTAAAAACTCCTCCGCACTCGTTTCGTAAAGAACGCCAATTACAATTTTCCCTTCGGGAAATTTTTCTTCCTTCTCGCCTCGGGAAGCCACGGGTAAGGTCTTTACCTCCACACTCTTTTCCTTAAAGTATTCTAACATCTTAACCCCATCCCCAATCCGGTTCACCCGGCCGAAAAAGGTTGGACACTGGGAGATAACCTCCACCACACTAAACCCCTTCTTCTCTATCGCCTTCTTTATCATCTCTTTTAAGTGTTGGGCATGATAAGTGGTGCTTCGAGCAAAAAATACCGCTCCTGCTGCCTTACTAATCTCTAAGATATTAAATTCCCTCTCCGGATTTTTATAAGGAGTGGTGAGGGTTAAACTTCCCTGGGGGGTGGTGGGAGAAACCTGCCCCCCGGTCATTCCGTAGTTAAAATTATTAACGATGATACAAGTCAAATCAATGTTGCGGCGGGCGGCGTGGATAAAATGGGAAAGCCCGATCGCCAAGATATCACCATCCCCACCCATCACAATCACCTTCATCTCCGGTTGAGCCAACTTCACCCCAATCGCGCAGGGAATGGCCCGCCCGTGCAAGGTATGAAAGGTATCGCAGTCCAAATAACCAGGAACCCTTGAGGAGCAACCGATACCGGAAACAACGCAGATCCTCTCATTCGGCAGGTTTAAATCGGAAAAGGCGTAAACCATTGCCTTCATTATTGTGCCAATCCCACAACCAGCGCAGAGGATATGAGGAAAACGTCCATCCAGTCTTAAATAATTAAAGACCGCTTCTTTCATAAAACATCAAGAATCTCTTCTGGGGTAATCATCTCACCGTCAACCCGATTTACCGAAATCACTGGAATATCCGGATTCACTGCCCTTTCCACCTCTCCCCCTAACTGCCCCTGATTCATCTCCACTACCACAATCTTTAAGGCACTTCTTAAAAGAAGGGAAACCCTTTTCGCCGGAAAGGGCCATATAACCCGGAAGCGTAAAAAACCGATTGGCTTTTTCCTCTCTTTCTCATAAATCACCTTCGCCTCCCGCGCCGCTCGGGCGGCTGCTCCGTAGGCAACCAAACAGACCTCAGAACCCAAATCAAGATATTCCATATCCCAACCCCAGAATAAAGATAAATTATCTTCCACCTTCCTCTTTAACCTCTCCATCTTCCAGGCGATAATCTCCGGATTGTTAGTGGGAAAACCGTCCGGACGATGAGTAAGACCCGAGATGTGTATTTTGTAGCCTTCTCCGAAATGGGCAAATTCTGCATCGTAATTGTTATCTTCATCGTAGTGGAGATATTCCTCCTTCGGCTTCTTCTTTTTCTTTGGGGAATAGATCTCTACCTCCTCTGAGATCTCCACCACTTCCCGCATATGACCAACAATCTCGTCCATTAAGAGAATCACCGGCATTCGGAGATATTCCGAAAGATTTAGCGCTTTAACTGTCAGGAAGAAAGATTCGGCGACGCTATCCGGATAAAGGACAACGGAAGGGTGGTCGCCATGAGTCCCCCAACGTGCCTGCATCACATCACCCTGAGCGGGTTTTGTTGGTAAACCGGTGGCTGGTCCCCCTCTTTGCACATTCACGATTAGACAAGGAACTTCAGCCATACAAGCATACCCAATCCCTTCTTGCATTAAAGAAAAGCCCGGTCCGGAAGTGGCGGTCATCGCCTTCAAGCCACCGGCGCGGGCACCAATCACCGCGTTGATGGAGGCAATCTCATCTTCCATCTGGAGAAAAAAACCACCGACTTTTGGCAACTCCCGCGCCATAAATTCCGCAATCTCCGTAGAAGGGGTGATTGGATAGCCGGCAAAAAATCTTACTCCGGCTTTCAACGCCCCTAAGGCACAGGCTTCGTTACCGGAAAGAAGTTGCCTTTCAGCCATCTTCCCTCTTTTTCCTCTCCACCGCGATAGCAAAGTCCGGACACAAAATCTCGCATAATTGACAACCGATACATTTATCGGGGTTGATTACCTCCACCTTCAAATCTTCTCCCAAGCCCAAAGTCTGGGTAGGACAGAATCTCACGCAAATGCGACAACTCTTACAAAAGTCCTTAATGATAAAAATCTTATGCCCCTTCTTCGTCTCAATTTTCTTTTCTTCGGGTAAGACCTTTTTCACTTCACGATTTACTCCCAAACCTCTCTGTGAGTAAGTTTTTAATCTCTGACGGTTCAGAAAAGACTTCAATCCCCGCCAGTTGAAAGGCGGCGATCTTCTCCTGGGCGGTCCCTTTCCCCTGCATAATGATTGCCCCGGCGTGACCCATCCTCTTTTCTGGAGGTGCGGTCTGCCCAGCGATAAAACCGAAGACCGGCTTTTTTATCTTCTTTGCCACATATTTTGCCGCAATCTCCTCATCATCCCCCCCAATCTCGCCGACAATCACAATCGCCTTTGTCTCTTCATCCTGGGCGAATAATTTTAGGCAGTCAACAAAATCCATCCCCTTCACCATATCACCACCAATCCCCACCACACTGGAACAGCCAAAGCCACCTTCGGAGATATGATAGGCAATCTCATAAGTTAAAGTGCCAGAACGGGAGACGATCCCGCAAAAGCCTTTCTTAAAGAAGGTACTGGGCATAATTCCAACCTTTGCTTCTCCCGGATTGATTATGCCGGGACAATTTGGTCCTAAAAGGCGAGTTTTTTTCTTTTCCAAGTAAGTCTTAATCTTCATCATCTCCTGTACCGGAATCCCTTCGGTGATGACAACGATTAAAGAAATTTGGGCATCAATCGCCTCATAGATAGCGTCCGGGGCAAAAGGAGCTGGAACAAAAATGATTGAAGTATCGCATCCCTCCTTTCTCTTCGCCTCAAAGACGGTATTAAAGACAGGAATTCCGTCTAAGAAGGTGCCGCCCTTTTTGGGGCTTACTCCCGCAACCACTTTCGTTCCGTATTTCACCATCTCCCGGGTATGGAAACTGCCATCCCGACCGGTGATCCCTTGCACCAAAACTCTCGATTCTCTACTAATTAAAATCCCCATCTCACATACTTTTAGCTATTTCACTCGCCTTTTTTACCGCCTCTTTCATTGTTGGGACAAAGATTACAGGAGCATCTTTGAGGAGTGATTGGGCAATTTCGTAATTTGTGCCGACGAGCCGGACAATAATCGGTAAATTAACTCTCTTTTCCTCTAAGAAAGAGAGAATCCCCTTCGCCACATCATCACAGCGGGTAATTCCCCCAAAGATATTTAAGAGGATAACGCGAACCTTTTTATCCTTTGTGATAATCTCTAACGCCTTTTTTGTCTTCTCCGGTGAGGAAGAACCACCGATATCTAAAAAGTTAGCTGCTTGCGCTCCGTAGCGATTGATTAAATCCAAGGTGGCCATTGCCAAACCCGCACCGTTAACGATTGAGCCGATCTCTCCGGAGAGTTTCACATAGGAAAGACCTTCCTGCTTCGCCTCCGCCTCGCTCTCCTCCTCAAAAGATTTATATTCGGCCCATTCTGGATGGCGGAAAAAGGCGTTATCGTCCAAAATCATTTTGGCATCTAAGGCAAAAAATTCTCCATTTTTACTAATCACCAATGGGTTAATCTCCACTAGCTGGGCATCATAAGAGAAAAAGATCTTAGCCAAAGCCATAAGGAGAGAAGAAAATTTATTTAATAGGGCCTCTTCTTCCGAAAAGAGTTGGAAACCAACTCTTCGGCACTGATAAGGGAGAAGCCCTAAGAGGGGGTCAATAACCTCCTTTATGATGCTTTTCGGTTTCTCTTTAGCAATCTCTTCAATATCCATCCCCCCAAAGGGAGAGGCGAGGATTATCGGTTTGGCAAGCCTTCGGTCTATGATGATGCTTAAATACAACTCCCGCTCAATTTCCACCTTCTCCGAAATTAAGACCTTCTCTACGGGTAGATCCTTAATTCGTAAGGAAAAGATACTTTCTAAGGCGGTAGAAAAATCTTCCTCTTTCTCCACAATTTTTATCCCACCGGCTTTTCCTCTACCGCCCACTAAAACTTGTGCCTTCAAGACACAGGGAAAACCAATCTCTGAAACAGCACTCTTCCCTTCTTCCAAAGAAGAGACCAACCTCCCCTTGGGACAAGGAATCTTCTCTTTCCGGAAGATTTCTTTTGCCTGAAACTCGTATAACTTCATAACCAATAATTTAGGGAAAATCCGCTAAAAGTCAACATAGATTTCTAAGGGAGACGCTAAACCCTTTCCTCACCAAACAGGAATTGGTCAATTTCTTTTAAGTCCCTAATTTTCAATAACTTAATTTATTTCAAATGAATTAGTGTTAATACACCATTCTTTTACCTATTTTTTCTTCTTTTGAGTAAATTAGGGAAGGAGAATAAATCTCTTCTCTCTCCTTTTACCCTCCCTCTCTAATAATAAGAGATAAACACCGGAAGGGAGATTTTTCATAGGTAATCTCTGGGGGCGAAATGGTTCGTTGAGGAGAGTTTGGTCATAGAGAACTTTCCCTAAGATATTGACAACCTTTAAGGTATATATCCCCTCTTCGGGCAGTTGGCAGGTGATAGCGGAATTTTTCTTTGCCGGATTGGGAAAGATTTTAATTTCCCTATTCTTTTCCTCTTCTATTCCTTCTTCTATCTCAGAGGAGGGATTGACAGAAATCAAACCGATTTGGCAATCATTTCCGGGAGCAAAGTCATTAAAATAGGCGGTAGTGCATCTCCGCTGGTAGGTTCCCGGAGGACAATTTACCACCCATTCGGGAAAATTGACTAAGCTTGTAGCATAAGGATAGATGGGGTCAACAAGTACCATCGCCCGGTAAAAATTGCCAATTTGGTAATAAACCGGGCTGCCGGCAATCGCCGGCGAGTTATTGCCGATTTCTGCCTGCACCGAAACAACACTCCCGGAATCAACCGCAGCTGGGGGTTGAGTAATTGCCACGGTCCAGATATCAATCCGGGGGGTGGAGATACCGTAAAGAATGACATCGTCAAGATATACTCCGTCATAGGTTATCGTATCGTTACTTTTGAAGTGGAAGCGAATCCCATCCGCTTCCCGGGGTAAGATAAAAGAGTAGGCTGCCCATTGCTGATAGCGACCGGTGCGAGTCATAAGAATGCGCCAGGTATCTCGGAGGCGATATTTCACATAAATTGAATCCCGGCCCTGCTCTAAGTGGCGATAAAAGGAGAAACGCAAGAGTCCGTAATCGTAGTTACTAAGGTTGAAGAAGCGGTCAATCCCATTGTTTTGGTTATTATAATAACCATAACCATTAATTGGGGCACATTTGGCGCTGTAAGGCGCGCTACTATAACGATTATTTACCCTCGTCCATTGGTAATTTCCCCAAAGGGTCCAGTTGGCAGGGAAATCGTCCATCCCATCATAGAATAGGACATTTAAGGTGCGCCTTATCCCATAGGCAACCAAATCGTCAATATAAACCCCTTCCCTCTCACCGGTGCTGTCGCTACTAAAACGGAAACGAATCCGGTTAACCGAATTGGGTATCTCGGAGATTGATATGAACTGCCAGAAAGGGTAAGAACCATCCCTTTCCCAAGCAATGGTCCAAGTGGTACCATTGTCCGTAGAATAGAGGAACTCCAAAAAATCTCCCTCCTCAGTCTCCTGCCAAAGCCAAAAGGTTACGCACCCGATATCATAGTCACTAAAATTAACCCTTCTCTCCATCCACACGGAGACATTATTGTGATATTGAAGATGAGGAGTACTCTTTACAGAAAAGGAATGGGAATACCAACGACTTTCCTTTTTTGTCCAATATTCATTAGAAGTTCCGCCCAAGTTCCAAGAATCGGGAAAGGTGGAAAAGTCGTCTCCGAGGATTATCCTTTGGCTGAATAAGAGACTAAAAGAGAAAAAAAAGAAGAAAAGAAATTTATCCACTTTACCTCCACTCAATTTATCCATTACCGCCAATTATAAGGAAGAAAAGGGAAAAGTCAAAAGTGCGAAACTAATTTCCGAAGACTTTATAGCGCTGGAAAGTTTTCAGTATCAGTAGATGATCCGGAAATCAGAAAATTCACCCGTTGGCTCTTCGTATTCAATCTCTAAACCGGTAACCTTCGCACCTGGTGGACCTTCCCTTAATCTCTTGAGCCATTCCTTTATCTTTTCTTCCTCCCCCTCACCCACCGCCTCCACTCGACCATCCCAGAGGTTTCTCACCCAACCCTTAATTTTCAATGCCTGGGCTTGTCTCCGGGTGAAGTCACGAAAGAAGACACCTTGGACAATACCGGAGATATAAAGATGGACCCTCATTTTCTCAATTGCCGAAAGATCCCACGCCGTATGGTCACCCCTTGGGAATCAAAGTAGTTTAATAAGGGGAGCGCATACCGGCGGGTAGTATTTAGTTTCTCCCGATATTCCGAGACGGTAATTTCCCCTTTTTCCCTTAAGAGGTTAAGTAAAATCTCCTTTGCCCTTTCAATCGTTTCTCTGGGGAAGAGGCAATTTTCCACCTCCACCAATTCCCCCTTCTCCTTTAAGACCTCAAGCACCTTCTCTAATCTCTTCTCTTGCCAAAACTCTCTTTTTAATTCCTCCCGACTTGGCGGAGAGAATCCAGTTTTATTTAAGAAATTGATCACTTTTGCCATCAGCTCCCTTTCCTCTTTGGATAAGGAAATCTCAAAACCCCTGATTTTTACAAAATCCTCCTCTTGGGAGATGCGATTTTCGGAGATTAAGTCAGCTAATGCCTTCTCCAGAACCTCTTCCGCCATCTCCTTTGCCAACCGACTTTTCAGTTCAGCAATTCTCATCCCTTTCCGGAAAGGATTTTCCTGATGAAAGATGTGTAAAATCTTTTCCATCTTTTCCTTAGCCTCTCGGTAGCAATCAGTAGCGATGTAACCTTCCACCTGGAGGATTTTCCCTTCCTTCTGTAATTCGTTCAATTTCTCGGATAAAAAAAAGAGACCGACTCTTCTTCCCAATTCCTTCTCACTTATTGGATAAAGCCCGCGACCGCGTATCATCTCCGCTATCTGCACTTTTTTCTCTTCGGAATTTAAGAGCAAGAGATGTCTAAGGAGAGAAGGATCGTTTCTTTTCCCTCTCCTCTCAGTCAATTCTAAGACCTTGCCGCCACCAATGGTTAAAGGGGGGCTAAAACTCCGAATGACAAACCGGTCACCGACCTCCGCCACCACTAACTCTTCTGTAAAGATTTGGGCATAACCACTTTCTCCGGGTAAAAGTTCTTCTTTATCTAAGAGAATAACTCGGGCTAAGGCTTCCTTCGTTCCGATATGGAGTTTCACCGCCATCCGGTTTTTTACCGGAAAAGGGTTATCCTTTATCGTAATGAGGAAGGCATTAAGAAAATGGGTAGGATTTAGCGCGGATGGTTCAACTAAGACATCTCCTCTTAATATCTCCTCTTTCTCACCCACCAAAAGGCTGAGAGCTGCCCGTTCCCCAAGTTCCGCCTTCTCCACCGGTTTTTTGTGGATCTCAATCCTCCGCACCCGAACCGAGAAGCCTTTTGGTACCACTTCCAAGGTCTCTTCTAAGTGGCAGGAGCCGGAAAGAACTGTCCCCGCCACCACTTGACCAAAACCTTTAATCTTAAAACTCCGGTCGATCGGCATCCGAAAATACCCCCGGTCCTCTTTCGCGGGGGTCCCTTTAATCATTTGGTCAAGTGTCCTTTTCAATTCCCAAATCCCTTCTCCTGTAACTACGGAGGTGGGAATGATGGGGGCATCTTGAAAAACAGTCCCTTTCAATAGATCTCTTATCTCTTCCTTTACCATTTCTTGAATCTCTTCCTCTACGGTGTCACTTTTTGTTAAAGCGACCAACCCTCTTTTGATCCCTAAAATCTTTATTATCTCCAGATGTTCAATCGTCTGGGGCCTTATCCCTTCGTTGGCGGCAATAACCAGAAGGACTAAATCAATAGTGGAGGCACCCGCAATCATATGGCGGATAAATTTCTCGTGCCCGGGAACATCAATGATTGTGGCATTTTCACCGTAGAAGGCAAAACCCAAATCGGTTGTCATCCCCCTCTCTTTCTCTTCCTTTAAGCGGTCGGGGTCATAACCCGTGAGAGCCTTAATGAGAGCGGTTTTGCCGTGGTCAATATGACCGGCGGTCCCAATTACACAATGCATCCCTCTCTATCCAGCGCTCTTTTCTCCCCTCGGCTTATTACCAATCTCTCTTTTCCTTTTCCGACAGGAAGGGATATTTAACTCCTCCCGATATTTAACCACTGTCCTTCGGGCGCACTTCACCCCTTCTTCTTGTAGTTTGCGGACAATCTGGGCATCAGTGAGGGGAGAAGATGGGTCTTCCTTCTCAATTAACTCCTTCACCCGCATCTTCACATCCGCTTTTGATTTTTCCCCCATCCCGGGTGATAAGAAGTGCCGAAGGGGGAAGATGCCCATTGGGGTGGAGAGATACTTCCGGGTGACGGCACGGGAGATGATTGAGGGGTGGAGGTTTAATTCTTTGGCACAATCCCGAACTGTTAGAGGAGAAAGTTGGCCGGTCCGAAAGAAAAGGCTCTGCCTCTCTACGATATAACTGACAACTTTATAGAGAAGGACTCTTCGCTCCTCAATTGCCCTAATCAGGTTTAAGGCATGACGGACCTTCTCCTTCGCAAAATCAACCTCTTCCTTGGTATGAGCCCTTGGGTTATTCAAAATTTCCCGGTAGTGGGGGGCGATGCGGAGATTGGGGAGATATTCCTCTCGGAAGAAAACACTTATCTTTTCTCCTTCCATCTTCACCTCAAAGTCCGGTTCAATATAGGTAAGGGGAGAAGAATAGTATTGGCGGAGGGGTCTCGGCTCTAAAATTTTTAGGTTTTCTAACGCCTTATTCACCTCGGCCAAATCTCTCTTCGTCTCCTTGGCGATTTTCTTATGGTCCATCTTAAGCCAACTCTCGTAAAAGTTTTTGACAATCTCGTATTCTAAGGAAGTGGGGGAAAATCCTCTCTTTTGCAATTGGATGAGAAAAGCCTCCTGACGATTAGCCGCACCAATCCCTCCCGGCTCCATCGATTTAATCACCTCCAAAATCTTCTCCAATTTCTCCTCCGTAATACCGAGAGATTGGCAAAACTCTTCTTTACTCATCGTCAAAAAGCCGTCTTCGTCCAAGGTATGGAGGATATACTCAGCATAGGGATAATCTTCTTTTGGTAGTTTGGCGCGGACGAGGGTGGCGATTGCCTCCAACGGATTTTCCGGTGCCGGGAGAGAAAATTCGGAAGCCTCTTCCTTCTCCGTAGGGAGAGAATAGCCCTCCTGGGGTAAGAGGTCAGCGTAGTCAAACTCCTCATCCCTGCCCTCTTCCCTCTCCACCGTCTCCTCTTCGGGAACCATCTCACCCTCTGTCACCTCTTCCAGGCAGGGATTTTTCTCAATCTCCTCTCTTAAAACCTGCTCCAACTCCATCACGGGGAGGGCGAGTAGTTTAAGATTAAGTAGCAACTGGGGGGTAAGGATTAATTTCTGTTGGAGGCTTAGTTCCTGCTTCATATCCGAAAACGGGCACCGAGATAAAACTTGCGTGCCGATTCGTTGGCGATTAATTCGTGAGCACTCCCCGCGAATAAAATCCGGGAATCGTAGATGAGATAGGCCCGGTCAGTTATCTCTAAGGTCTCCCGGACATTATGGTCGGTCACTAAAATTCCCAAGTTCTCCTTAGCTAAATTTCTAATGATATTCTGAATCTCCTCCCGGGCGATTGGGTCAATGCCGGTGAAAGGTTCGTCTAATAAAAGGAAACTGGGTTTGAGCGCCAGTGCCCGCGCCAATTCCGCCCGGCGCCTCTCCCCTCCGGAGAGGGTCTCCCCCCGGCGGTCCTTTAAGTGGCTAATTCCCAACTTATCTAAAATTTCGGATAAGGTTTCTTCTTTTCCCTGGTGGGAGTTCTCGGTCAATTCCAAAACGGCACGGATATTTTCTACCACGGTCAATTTGCGAAAGATGGAAGCCTCCTGGGGGAGATAACCGATACCAAGACGCGCCCTCTGATAAACCGGTAAATTGGTGATATCTCTGCCATCCAAAATGATTTTTCCCCCTTTTGGTCGCAAGAAGCCGATAATCATTTGAAAGGTTGTCGTTTTTCCCGCACCGTTCGGTCCTAAAAGTCCCACCACCTCTCCCCTCTGCACCTCAATTGTCACATTACTTACCACATATTTTGCTCCGTAGGCTTTTGAGATGTTTAAGGCATAAAGGCCAGAATTTTCCTTTTTCATTTCATCACCACCCGACCGTAGGCGATATTTTCTATTGTCATCTCAGAAATTTCGCCGTTGGCAATTTGGGCGGAAAAAGTTTCCCCCCCAATTTCTACCCTTTCGCCTTTTGTCTCGTAAACCAAAGAAACTTCCCCAAAGGCTTTAACCAGTTTCAAGGCACCTCCTTCCACAAAGAAGCGAAACTCCTTCCCCCGGACCTCCTCATTTTCGCCGATTAAATGAGAGTGACCTAAGGCGATACCCGAATCGCCCGTCACAAAATAGATAAGGGTGTCAGTGAAGAAGGTGCTATTTTTTTGCCGCACCGCCACATCGGGAGTGAAAATTACCTTCTCCCTTTCCCCATCGTAGATGAGTTCTTGGGCAACCACCTCAGTTGTCTCCTTCCCTTTTAGGAAGAGGATGGGCCTTTTGCTGGAACCCTTTTTTGAAGGTGAGTGGTAAACCGCATCGTATCCCTTAATCTCCACTTCTTTCTCTTTTAGGATTAAAAAGACCTCGCCACTTTTCGCCTCACGCTTTTCGCCATCCCAATAGAGGTGTTCGGTTAAAATTTTCAAGGAGGGGAAATCCAACCGGACATTCTTTTTCACCTCCGCCATTTTGGTATTAAGAGAATAAAAGATAGATTCACCCCTCAATTCCCCCTCTTCGCTTTTTATCGTAACCGAATCTAAGAGCAGGAAAAGGTTTTGGTGCGGGTGATAGAACCCAGTTTGGGCAGAGATTACTGTCTTTCCATCCCGAATGGTAACCCCTTCTGAGAAATGGGTAACCCTCCCTTCTTTACCCTGGATGATTGCCATCTTTCCCGCTTTAATCTCCGCCCCAGATAAAAGGGAGAAGAAGAGGCAAAGAAGGGGTAATTTTCTTCTATTTAAATTCATAGTCCGATTTCCCTTCAATTGGACTCTTAATGGTAATCTGAGAGAGATTGGCGTCAGCAATTAAGCCTTCACCTTCAAGAACGCTTGACCGATTTTTAATTTTAACTCGGGCATCGGTCTCAATCCTCTGCTCAGAATTATTCCAGATTAAAGAGTCAGTAAAGAGATAGGTGGAATCTTCCGTCGCCACCACCACCTCACCTTTGGCGAGGAGGTTGGAACTTTTAAGCCAAACCCGACCCTCGCGGGCGGTGAGCCGAGAGGTGACCCGACCATCAGTGAAAAAATAGACCCTTGGTTCTATCACCGCAATCTCCCCTTTCTCTTCGTAGAGGAGAGACTTTTCCGCATAAATCCGATAGAGCCTCTCCCCGGAAATTGATTCTTCCATTTCTAAGGAGAAGGTGATCTGGCTCGGTGGTGTTTTCTCTTCTTTGGGGGCAGAAGATTTTTGGCAGAAGAGGAAAAGGATAGGGAGCAAAAGGGAAAATCTTCTCATCACTTCCCCCAGAAGATCCATTCTTCGGGATAGGTTCTAATATACTCTCGGGCGACTTGAGCAAACTCGGAAGGAGAATTTACCATTCGGAGATGGATGATAATCTCCCTTTTACTCTCTCGGGCAAAAAGAGAATAAAGCTTCGCCTTAGTCCTCTCCTTTAAGACAAAAGGCGTTTTAATGATGCCAAAACCCTCCCAAAATCCCGGCAGGGAGATTATTTTTGCCTGGTGGGTATTATCGCCGGCAAAGCCTAAGAGGAAGCCTCTCTTTAAGAGGTCAATCATCTCCGAAATCCGATAAACCATCTTCACCCCTCCTCCTTGGCGCCACCTTTTTAGGATCTTATCAAAGAAAGGATTTCTCTGTTTGGAGACGGCAATCGCCACCCGATAGCCCAAAGAAGAAAAGATTTTGGGTAGGATTTCCCAAACACCAAAATGGAGGGTTAAAAATATCATACCTTCTCCCTTTTTTATATTATCACCAAGAAGGTGGATTCTGTCAAGTCGCCAATTCCTTTGCCACATCCGGGCAAAATTCTCTCCCAACCGCCAAGCATTTTTCAACCAGAAGTGAGGGTCATCCCTTCCCAAAAGGGAGGAGAAATTCTTTCTGATCTCTTGCCGGACCTCTTTCTGGATGAGGAGATAAGAGAGGAGGAGGAGGCGGAAGGGAAGGACGTTTGTCATCTTTTCCTTTCTCGGTAAGCCCGGGCGGCTTCTAAAAAGGCAACGAAGAGGGGATGGGGTCTTAGTGGCCTTGACTTAAATTCGGGATGGAACTGGGTAGCGATGAAGAAAGGTGAGGACTTCAACTCAATCACCTCCACCAATCTCCCATCCGGGGAGAGACCAGAGGCGAAAAGGCCGTGCTTCTCCGCCAGAGGTAAAAAATCTTTATTTACCTCGTAGCGATGGCGGTGGCGTTCGTAAATCAAAGAGGCGGCATAGACCTTCTGGGCGAGAGAATTCTCTTTTAAGACACAGGGATAAGCACCGCGCCGTAATGTCCCTCCCATTCCCTTAACTGTGGCATGCTCTGCCATCTGGTAAATGACAGGATAAGGGGTTTGGGGGTCAAATTCGGTAGAATTGGCTTCTTTCAATCCGCAGACATTGCGGGCAAATTCAATCACCGCGCACTGCAAACCGACACAGAGCCCCAAATAGGGAATCTCTTTCTCTCGGGCATAGGTGATCGCCTTAATCTTCCCCATCATCCCCCTTTGTCCAAAACCTCCGGGCACTAAAATACCATCCACGCCGGAAAGTAATTCTAACGCTTCTTCTTCTAAATCTTCGGAATCTACCCAGCGGATTTTGGCACGGATACCGGTTTGGGCGGTGGCGTGATTTAAGGCTTCAATCACACTCTTATAGGCATCCTTAACATTGAGATACTTACCGCAAAAACCAATCTCCACCTCTTCCTTTGGGTTATCTAGCCTCCGCACAAACTCCTCCCATCTTTTCAATAAGTTCAAATCCCCTCCAGAAGAGGTGGGTAATCCCAAATACTGAAAGATTAACCAATCTAACTTTTCTCCGTGAAAGATTAGGGGGAGGCGGTAGATATTATCAGTATCAACCGCTTCAATTACCGCCTCCTTGGCAACATTACAAAAAAGGGCGATCTTCTTCTTCAGTTCGGTTTGTAATGGTTTTTCCGTCCGGTAGACAATGATATCAGGTTGGATCCCTATCTCCCGCAGTTCTTTAACGGAATGCTGGGTGGGCTTCGTCTTAAACTCTTCCACCGAACGTAAGAAAGGGACGAAGGTGAGATGGATAAAGAGGGTAGAATCTTTACCCTCTTCTAAGGCTAACTGGCGGGCGGCCTCTAAGAAAGGTAAGCCTTCAATATCCCCAACCGTCCCTCCAATCTCAACAATGACGCAGTCCACATCCCCATTTGCTAAGAGTCTAATCCTCTCTTTAATTTCGCCGGTGATGTGAGGCACCACTTGGATTGTCCCACCCAAAAAGGTACCCGCCCTTTCCTTTTCAATCACGGAAAGGTAAACTTGTCCGGCGGTGAGATTGTTCTCTCGGGTTAAGTTTTCGTCTAAGAAGCGTTCGTAATGACCAAGGTCTAAGTCGGTCTCCGCACCATCTTCGGTAACAAAAACTTCGCCGTGTTGAAAGGGACTCATCGTTCCGGGATCAACATTGATATAGGGGTCAAGTTTCAGGAGATTAACTTTAAGACCCTGGGACTTCAAGAGGAGACCGATAGAGGCGGTGACGATTCCTTTGCCCAAGGAGGAAACAACCCCACCAGTGACAAAGATGAATTTCGCCCGTTTCATAAGTTATTATACCAAATTAAGAGAGCAATGCAAGGGAAAGAGACCCCTTGCCTTTTCTTTTCTTTTCCTTATTATCAAAGACAATGCTTGCCAAATTTTTCCTTTCGGTCCTAAAAAGGACCATATCTTCTTTTCTTGAATTGGCAAAAATTGTCATTCCGGTCTATACCATTATGTTCTTCCTTTCTGCTACCCCGCTCTTAAAAATCTTTGCTCATTTTCTCTCCCCGGTGATGGCATTTTTTCATCTCCCCGGGGAAACTGCCTTAACCTTAATCTTGGGTAATTTTATCAACCTCTATGCCGGGATTGGCACCATTCCCCTATTAAATCTCTCTCCGAAACAGACGAACACCCTGGCATTAATCTTATTAACCTCCCATAGCCAAATTTTTGAGACCGCGGTCTTTATCAAACTAAAAACCCGCTTCCTCTTCCTCTTATTTTTAAGAATTTTTACTGCCATAATAATTGGTTATTTAGTCTCCCGGCTATGACCTTTCTCTCTTACCTAAAAGGACTAATCAATCTTAATGTGAAGATATTCGTTATCCTCTTTTTGATCTTCCTCTTCTTAGAACTGATAGAAAGGACCGGCTTTCTCACCAAGGGCTATAAGAAAATCGCGGGTTCTTTTAAGTTCTTAGGGTTTTCTGAGAAGGCGACCGCACCCCTTTTGGCTGGTATTTTCTTTGGTATAATTTATGGTGCCGGGGTGATTGCCGACCTAATCAATAAAGAGAAGATAGAGAAAAAGCAAGTTTTATTGGTTTCGGTCTTTTTGGCGATTTGCCATGCCATCTTTGAAGATACCGGAATATTTCTCGCCTTAGGGGCAAACATCTTCTTTTTAACTATCCCCAGAATAATCTTCGCCTCACTCATCACCTTTCTTATCGCCCGGAGTGGGTTAAAATAAAGGGTCTATTTTAATATCCCGAGAGTTTGAAAAATTTTAATTAAGGAAGGTAAAAGAGTGAAGAAAGCGAAAATGGTGGCAACAACTGTTAACCAGAAAAGAAGTTTATTGGTCTTCATCTGTAATCTTTGGGCAAGACAGTTAGAAGATATATCTATCCAAGTAGAAAGAGTTATGATATTCTCTTCCTTCACTTCCCGCAAAAGGTGATGGAATAAGCCCGAGATATTACCTTCCCGATTTACCATCTCTTCTTTTATCACCGCCAATCTTCTCTCCAATTCTTTCAGAAGTGGGAGATAGAACCGATTCTTATCCATAAGTTTCCTTAAACTCTTTTCGCTCCCTTCGGCAAAAATTTCTTTATAATCTTTAATCACTTTATCAAATTTAGCGGCACACAATCCGATTTCAATCAACTCGTAGCATCTCCTCTCTATGTATTCTAAAAGACCTTCATCCTTACCCGAGAAGATAAATATATCTTTCCCCTTTATCTTCCCGATCGCTATTTCCCCTAACTTTGTTCCCTTTTCTATATCTTCTATTTTACTAATATCTAACTCTTCTTCAATAAAGATTGAAGCATAATCAAAGGGTGTAGAAGATAAGGCTTCTATCTCTTTATTCAATTCTGTTTCTTCAATAGATTTTTCCTCTCTTTTCTCTCCTCTAATAGTTACAAAATCCCCTTCTTCTTTCTTCTCATATCTATAAATAGAAATTTTCATTGTC
>JBDRVQ010000014.1 GCA_039801905.1 candidate division WOR-3 bacterium
ACCGTTGTCCAGTAATTCCTTTACTCACCTCCTTTTCGGCAAAGGTGGCAGGGATGAAATTAAGGGAATATTCTACCAATGGCAAAGCGATGGCGAAGGCACAGATTATCGCCTGGGAAGAATTTGGTTGTGATGCCACTAACATTTTCTCCGAAGTGGGGATAATTGCGGAAGCGCTCGGTTCGGAATTCTTCTATCCGGAAGATGATCTGCCCGTCCTTAAAACCCCCGCCCTTAATAGAAAAAATATTAAAGAACTTAAAATACCAGACCCTCATGCCACCGGGAGGTTGCCTGTCTACTTAGAGGCGATTGAACTTACTTATCAAACACTCGGTGATCGGGTGCCAATTCTGGCTTATCTGCCCGCTCCTTTTACTACGGCTATGTTCCTTATTAATCCGGAAGAATTTCTCATCAATACCATTCAGAATCCTTCTCTGGTGAAAGATCTCCTGGAAGTCTCTTTGCAAGCGGCGATAGAATTTTCCTCTGCCATAATTGATGCTGGTGGCTTGCCAATCATTGTTGACCCTCTGGCTTCCACCAGTGTAATCAGTCCCAAGGCTTTTAAGGAATTTGCCCTTCCTTATGAAAGGGGACTGATAAATTTTCTCCATCGCTATGACCTTGATTGTATTCTTCACATCTGCGGTGATACCGAACCAATTCTCGATCTCCTCCCGGAGACGAACGCGGACCTCATCAGTTTGGATAAAGTGCCGATGAGTCTCATTTGCGAGAAACTGGGAAGGAAGATGCGAATTATTGGAAATTTCCCACCAACCAATCTTATCTTCTCTTCGCCCGAGGCAATTAAGGAAGGGGTGAAAGAGATGGTGAAAATTGGCCGGAAAGCGGAAAAGGGTTATATCGCCGCCACCGGTTGTGAGGTTCCGATTAAAACCCCAAAAGAGAACCTTATGGCATTCGTAGAAGGGGCTAAGGAGGCAGGATGGTATTAGGAATTGATATTGGTGCTTGCTACACCAAAGGGGTATTATTGGCGGAGGATGGGATTAAAGATAAAGTTGTAATCAAGACCGCCTTTCAACCCCAATTGGCAATTGAAGAGGTGAAAAAGAGGTTAATCGGCTACAAAAAAATAGTGGCGACGGGTTATGGGAGAAATTTAGTGACCGATGCCGATTTGATAATCACCGAGATTACCGCTTTTGCCCGGGGCGCTTCTTACTTTAATCCGAAGGTGAGGACAGTTATTGATATTGGGGGACAAGATAGTAAGATTATAAAAGTGAAAGGTGGTAAGGTAGAGAAGTTCGTAATGAATGATCGCTGTGCCGCGGGCACCGGGAATTTCATTGAAAAGATTGCCCAATCCTTAGGGTTAACCCTTGAACAGTTCGGCAATTTAGCAGCCGAATCTTACCAACCGGAGATGATCGATTCCCTTTGTGTCGTGATGGCGGAAACTGAAATCCTGAGTCTAATTAGTGAAGGAAGGAGGATAGATGATATTGCCGCTGGGGTTTGTGAGGCGGTCATCCGCAGGATTTTGGGGATTGGGGGGACGATTGGGATTGAAAAACCAATCTTCTTTTGTGGGGGAGGGGCAATCAATCCGGGATTGGTTAAGGCGATAAAAAGGGTCATGGGAGAAGTAATCATTCCCGAATTCCCCCAATTCATTGGCGCTTTTGGAGCTGCCCTCTCCGCACAATCAGGATAGAGTTCCAACATTTCTATTTTCCTCATCATCAATAAAAAAGGAGGGGAAGAGAAACTTCTCTTCCCCTCCCTCTATATTTTAATGGAGGACGACTTTGCGGTTGTAGGTTTCGGTTGGGGTTCTTAACTGGAAGATATAAATACCAGCGGGTAGGGCATCCCGACCGATTTCTAAGATACCGCTATTGGCTCTCGCATCAGAACTCTCATAGAACTTCTTCACTTCCCGGCCAATGGCATCGTAAAGGGCAATCTTCACCGGTGTTTCGTTTCTTACCTGCCAGCGCACCTTCACGACAGTTCCCGGATTGGGATAGGTTTCTACCTCAAAGATGGGCTTGGCTGGTATATCTTCAATGGCGGTTACGCCGCCAACCGCCACCGCGGTAAAGAATTCTCCCTGACCCCAAAGGTACCAATAACCAGGGGCACCGAAATAGGACTTTTGACGAGTGGTGACATTATCGGCTAAGGTTGAAGGATGGCCACTGGCACTTCTCGGGGCAACTGAAACCCAGAAATCACCAGAGGTGATGGTTGGGGGATTGGTGACATCATGTTCAATCACCAAGGGATAACTGACCGCCTTTATCGTATCCGATTCGTAAAGTAAAGTCTGACCGTCATTGGCGTAAATTTTGAATTGGAAAGCGCTATCCGGCCAGGGGGCTTGGGAATGATAGTAGAACTGATGTCTTAACCTCTGGATGCGGAAGGGATAACTCTGGCCAAAATCAGAAGGCGTGAACTTCACCGCCCTTTCCGAACCAGCCCAGGTGACCCAGTATGGGTTATTCCAGTTAGCATAAGTGAGCCAACGGGCAACACCAATCGTCTTCTTAATTGTGTCATCTTTCCGGAACTGGTCAAGGGCGTATTCGTGCCAGACGGTCAGTTTGTAATTGCCGGCGGTATCCGGAATCCGCCAGCCCGGGGAGAAGGTGATCTGCTGACTGGCGCGTCGGGCGAGGGCGGTTGAGGTTGTCTCATTCACATCCTGATAGAAATAACCCAAAGGACCGGTGATTTGTAACTTAACCGGGACACCGCGCGGAACGGTGTCTAAACCCATATTCCGGACACTTGCCCTTAGAGTGAGGGTGATGCGGGGGATAGTGTCAAGGGGTAAGTTGCCAAAGATGATGGAAGCCAAATTCTTATTCTGGGGTGTCCAGTCAATTACCGGGCGGAGGAGCCATTCTCCGGCTCTCTTATCCGGAGAGAAATCACCACCTACCACCTGCCACTCCACATTGTCCGGGGCGTTGTCATAACGGTCAATCCCTAAACCGGGACAAAGAGGATAAGAATCCGCCTGGACATAGAAGAGATAGAAAGGACCGGTGATTGGGATGTTGATTGTCGCATAATTCCAGGCACCTCTGGTACCGGAAAGGGTCTCGGAGGCAAAGAGTTGGGTTCGGGGGGCACCATTTGGACCATCATCATCATAGACCTTAATGAGATAGCGGTTACCACCGGGAACGGGCCAACTGGCATCCCAGAGATAAAGGAGGGCACCATTCAGGGTGACATTATCCGCCGGTGGGATAAATTTCACTCCCCAACCATTTCCCTGCCGGTACCAGACCCAGGCATTCGCTGCACTCCGGTCATCATAAAAGAGGGTGTCAACATCTGGGGAATCGTTCGGTTCGGCGGGAGGAAATTCCGTAAGGTGAGGAGTCGGAAAAGGATTTTCAATCGCGATTCCCTCTTGAGGGTACTGAAGCCACTTTATTTCTTCCCCCTTTGCCGTTCCGGCAAAGGCAAGAAAGATAAATAAAGAAAGAGTAATATATTTATACATACTTTCCTCCTAACTAAAATTTTAGCAATTTTGAGGAAAAAGTCAATAAGCCGGTTTTCATCAAAAATATCTTATCCGCCTCAGAATGATCCACCTCCACCGAAAGTATCTACCGGGAAGGCGATTTGTACCGAAGATGGTTTAAGTTGATCGGTGGCCCGAGTATCACTCATACTCACAAACGGAGAGGGAAAAATATATACCCCAATAATAAGTTATTGTAAATTAAAGACTTATAAAAAAGGGGGGAAATTTAGTGTCAGAAATTGGGGGGTATTTCCGTATTTATTATAGAGGGCTATGAAGAAGTTAATTATTAAGGGTTTTGCCTTTTTGGGTGTTATAGAGAAGAAGGGTTTCCTAAGTTATTGGGTTCTAATCCCGACCCTTATATTTAATTATTGGAAGAGAGATTTAAGGAGGTATTATCGGGTAATTAAGACTTAACTAAAAGGGCATTAAATCATAAGAACTTTATTAGATAAGAAAGGAGGGGTTTATTTTTATAAAAAGGGGTGTAGCATACAGGGGATGGTATCGGGGATTTAACGGAAGGCATAGTATAAGGCATAATTTTAGCCTTAATCGGAGATTTAATAAATGGTTTAATTGAGAATTTAATAAATAGTCTAAGAAAGGTTATAACCGGAGGTATAATTAAAAGCCTAATTGAGAGTTTAATAGAAGAGATAAGAAAGAATTTAATCCTCTCTCTAACTATGGATTTAATCCGAAGGGAAAATGAGAGCCTAATAGCAAATGGTTAGTGGAAAAGGATAATCTTTTCTCTTGGAGTAGAGCCTTCACTTTCCAAATGTAATAGGAAGCCGTAGACAATGCCCATAATAATTGTCCAGAGGAAGGTACTCTTGGCAGCCGGGGATAGAAGGGTATCAAAAGCCAAAGATAGAAAGGATGATGCCCAGAGTTTTAGGGCGCTGATGCCAATTATTATTTTTACCTTGATAGTTCATTAATTCTATTTCAGCAAAAGATTTCCCAATGTCAATATCCCTGCGGATTTGACATCGGGTTATTATTTAGTAAAATTAAAGATGAAAAATTGGCTTGAAGAGGCTGGGCAAAAGATTCGCTCGCTAACGAGTTTTAAGCCAGAAGTCGGGATAATCTTAGGAACCGGTCTGGGGAGGTTGGCGAGGGAGATTGAGGAAGTAAAAGTTATTCCCTATTCAGAAATTCCCCATTTTCCAAAACCAACGGTTGAGAGCCATACCGGAAGGTTAATCTTCGGTTATGTGAAGAAAAGGCCGGTCTGTGCCTTTGAGGGTCGGTTCCATTTTTATGAAGGATATTCTATGTTTGAGATTACCTTACCGGTGCGGGTGATGAAGAAACTGGGAGTGGAGAAAATGATCGTTTCTAATGCCGCGGGCGGCTTAAATCCCCTTTTCCAACCCGGAGATATTATGGTGATAACTGACCATATCAATTTTCTTCCGGATAACCCACTCCGGGGTCTTACCGACCCGGAATTTGGTCCGCGCTTTCCGGATATGTTTCAGTGCTATGATCCGAAATTGATCGCCTTAGCCGAGGAGGTGGCTCTGGAATTGAAGATACCTTTAAGAAAGGGGGTTTATATCGCCGTCCCCGGTCCGAATCTTGAGACCGCGGCGGAATACCGACTCTTCCGACAGTTCGGGGCGGATGCGGTTGGGATGTCAACCGTACCGGAGGTAATTGTTGCCCGGCAGGTGGGAATTAAGGTTTTGGGTTTTTCGGTGATTACCGATATGGGACTACCCGATGCCTTAAAGCCGGTTGATTTGAAAGAGATTCTCCATAATGCCAGTAAGGCAGAACCGAAATTGACCAGTTTGATTAAAGAGGTGATTGGGAGATTGTGAGGATATTTTCCCTTTTTCTCTTGATCAGTCTCCTCCTCTGTGCCCGGAGGAAGACACTGGAAATGGTGGAACCGGTTGATTCCCTCTTCCAGAAGGGTATTGAATATCTCAATCAAAGAAAATATAAAGAGGCGGAAAGGGTCTTCAATCAGATAATCTATCACCATCCGGGAAGTGCCTATCTGGCGGATGCCCAATTTTTTTTAGCCGAAACCTATTATCAGAAGAAGGATTACCAATTAGCGAAGGAGGAATTCTCTTTCTTCTTAAAGAACTTTCCGGCAAGTAAATATCAGGAGGAGGCGAGTTATAAATATGCCCGTTCCTTTCTTCTCTCTCTCCCCAAAATTACTAAGGACCAAGAAGAGATTTTGGAGTTAAAGGAGTTTATCCTTGATTTTAAGGAGCAAAGAGAAAATTCTTCCTATCTTCCCCAGATGGAGAGCCTCCTTTTAGAGGTTAGTAATCGGTTAGCAGAGAAGGAATTTGCCGCTGGGCTTTTGTATTACAAGGCAGGAGAATGGCAATCGGCTCAAGTCTATTTTGAGTATGTGAGTAAGGAATTTCCTAATACCGAGGCTGCCTTAGAAGCCAAATATCTCTTAGGAGAGATTTGCTGGCGCAACGGGGAGAGGGAGAAGGCAAAAGAGATTTTTGAGGAGTTACTGGCTAAGCCGATAAAGGAGGAGAGGAAGAAGAGGATAACTAAAGTTCTGGCAGGTTTGCCGACTCCTGTAGTAGTAAAACCACCAGAAGAACCACCCGTCAAGTCGAGCGTCAAATTAGAAGCCGTTTATTTTGACCTTAATGAATCAAACATCAGACTTGAAGATACTGTGATTCTTAAAAAGAATGCCGAGATCCTAAAACAGCACCCCGACGTAAAAGTTACAATAGAAGGTCATTGTTGTCCCCTCGGTACTTCCGAATACAATATCCACCTTGGATTGAAAAGAGCAGAATTTGTAAAGAATTATTTGGTGAAACTCGGGATTGATGCTGACCGACTTAAAATTATTTCCTACGGCGAAGAGATGCCCGTAACATCGGATGAGAAAGAATATTGGAAGAATAGAAGATGCGAATTTAAAATAGAATGACATGAAAATATGAATTTGTCTTTTTGAGTTTTGGAATTAGGTATATTATGAGGAAAAAAGGGATAATAGTGCAACGGATTGGCATCTTCGGTGGCAGTTTTAATCCGATTCATAATGGTCATCTGATTGTCGCGGAAGAGGTGCGAGAGAAGTTGAGATTGGATAAGGTTCTCTTCCTTCTCTCCTTTAACCCACCGCACAAGCGGAAAGTTCTCCCTTATGAGGACCGGAAGGCGATGCTCCTTCTGGCAATTGCTGGAAATCCCTATTTTTCCCTCTCGGAAATAGAAAGGGAAAGAGGCGGGAAGTCCTGGACGGTTGACACCTTAAAAGATTTAAGGAAACGCTATCCCCAAGACCGACTATTTTTAATTATCGGGAGTGACCAGTTTCGGGAGTTAGGGAGTTGGAAAAATCCCAAAGAGTTATTTAAGTGGGCGGAGGTCTGGGTGATGAGGAGACCGGGCGCGGAAATTGACCGAAGACTACGGCGCCGCTTTCCCCGGGTGAAGATTTTGAATGTCTCCCAGATTGATATCCGGGGGAGGAAGATAAGGGAGAAGATAAGAAAAGGTCTTTCCGTTCGGTATCTTTTGCCAGAAAAGGTTTATGAATATATTTTAGAAAAAGGTCTTTTTAAGGAGTAGTTATGCTAATACTTTATCTCTTAATTTTTTTCTCTGGGCTTTATGCCCAAGGGCAACAGCCGGTGAACCCTTTTGCTTCCCTTTTCCCTTTACTTCTCATAATTTTGGTCTTCTATTTCCTCTTGATCCTACCCCAGCAGAGGAGGCAGAAGAAACATCAGGAGATGATCGCCAGTATCAAAAGGGGCGACCGGGTCGTCACCGCGGGTGGCATCCACGGTGTGGTCTCCGAGGTAAAGGAAAATACCTTCATCATTAAGGTTGATGAGAATACCCGGATTGAGGTGGAGAAGAGTGCTATTTCTTATAAAAAGAGCGCTTCTTAAATGGTGAGGAAAATTCGGATATTTGATGATCCAATCCTCCGGCAGCGGACGAAGGAGGTGGCAAGGATTGATGAGGAGATTCGGGGGTTAATTGCCGATATGAAAGAGACCGCTCAGAGCTGTGAGGCACTCGGTTTGGCAGCAAATCAGGTGGGAGCCAATTATTCCCTCTTTCTCCTTCGCCTCCCCCAATCAGAAAAGGAAGATTTCTTGGTGGTGATTAATCCGAAAATCATTAAGGAGGAGGGGAGGATAGAAAAGGAAGAAGGTTGTCTCTCCCTCCCCGGAATTGAAGAGGTGATTTGCCGACCGGGCTTTTTGGTTGTTGTCGGGTGGGATGAAGAGGGAAAGGAGAAGAGGTTTGAATTTGCCGGGATTTTAGCCCGGGCGGCAAAGCACGAAATCGACCACTTAGAAGGGAAACTCTTCATTGATTATTTGGGTCCAATTCGGATGCGCTTTCTGGAGAGCCGGTTAAAGGAGTTAAAGGAAAAGAGAAAGGGATGATGAAGATTGCTTACTTTTCTGGGGACGAAGAGACATTACCAATTTTAGAACGTCTGGCTGAGGAGGGGGAGGTTAGGGTTTTAGTTACCCAGCCCCCAAAACCGAAGGGGAGGGGATTAAAACTCCTTCCCTCGCCTCTGGTCCTCTTTGCTCAAAAGAAGGGGATTAAGCCTCTCTTCCCCAAAGACCCCAACGCTTCTGAATTTATTGAGATTTTAAGAAAGGAGGAGATAGAGGTTGGGGTTTTAGTTTCCTTCGGGCACATCATAAAATCGGAATTATTAAATCTCTTCCCCAAGGGTTTCATTAATCTCCATCCTTCCCTTCTTCCCAAATACCGAGGACCGGCTCCAATTCAAAGGGCAATTTTAGCCGGGGAAGAGAAAAGCGGCGTGACAACAATTTTTATGAACGAAGGGATTGATGCCGGACCGATAATTGAACAGAGAGTGGTAGAAATTGGGAGAGGTGAGACTTATGGTGATTTGAAAAAGAAGTTATTTTTAATCGGGGCGGATCTCCTTTTAAGCACCCTCCGCTTGATTAAGGAGGGGAGGGTGAAACCTTTGCCGCAGGATGAGGGAGAGGCAACTTATGCCCAAAAGATAAAGAAAGAGGAGTTAGTCATCTCCTGGGAAAGGGAGAGGGATTTCATTCACAATCAGATTCGGGCATTTTCCCCAAAGCCCGGGGCCTTCACCTCCTTTCGGCAGAAAAAGGTAATCATTCTCAAATCGGAAATTCCCAAGAATGATTCTGATTTAGAAGAACCCGGCGCGATTATCATTTCGGGAGGCGATTTATTCGTCGGCACAAAAAAAGGCTTATTGAAGATAAAGGAGTTGAAGGTAGAAGGAAGGGGAATAGTTTCCGGTCGGGATTTTGTTAACGGCTATAAGCCAAAAGTTGGGGAGAAGTTTGAATGAAGTGGTTCCGTTTCTTTTTGGGGATAGTTTCCGGTTTTTTGCTGACCCTTTTTTTAATCAACTTTCTAATTATGCCGATGCTCACCAAAAGCCAAAAGGTGATTGTTATGCCCGATCTGATTGGGATGGGAGAAGCGGCGGCAGAGAGTTTATTAAAGAATTTTGGTTTGGAGATCGGCGAGAAGCGTTGGGCGTTCAGTTTGGAATATTCCGAAGGGAAGGTGATTGCCCAGAATCCCCGTCCCCGAATTAAGGTGAAAAAGGGAAAGGTGGTGGAGATAACTTTAAGCAAAGGGAGGGGGAAGGCAATCGTACCCGATTTCTCCGGCAAAAAGGTTTCGGAATTTCTTGAGGCTTTGGCACTGGTTGGTTTGGAGGCGAAGTTGGAGACGGTTTACGGCGAAAACGAAGGAGAGGTAAAGAACTGTATCCCCGGACCGGGAAGTGTCTTAGAGAAGGGAAGTGTTGTCCGGGTTTTGGTGGTAAAGAGAGAAGGTTTTGTTTTGATGCCCCGACTCGTCGGTTTGAAATTAGAAGAGGCGCGGCGAGTGCTTGACAGTTTGGGTTTGGTCTTAGAGGAGGTGCGGGAGAAGGAAGGGGAGGAAGAGGCAGGAACGGTGATTTTCCAATATCCCGAAGAGGAGATGCGGGTCCGGATTGGGGGAAAGGTAGTTTTAGTTCTAACGAAAGGGAAGAGATGAAGATATCGGGTTCTATTCTTAATGCTAACTTTTTAATTTTGGCTCAGGAGATTGAAAAGGCGGAAGCGGCGGGAATTGATTCCTTCCACTTGGATGTGATGGATGGCCACTTTGTACCGAATCTCAGTTTTGGGACGACGGTTGTTAAGGCGATAAGGAAGATCGCCACCAAACCCATCTTTAGCCATCTGATGGTCTTTGAACCAGAGAAGATGTTGGAATGGTTTCTGCCGGATTCGGACGGGGTTATTTTTCACATTGAGGCGACAAAGAGGGTTAAGGATTGTATTCGCTTCATCCGTCGGGCAAAACGACTTTGTGGGATCGCCTTAAACCCCAATACCCCCCATACCCTTATTTTACCTTATCTTAAAGAAGTGGACGACGTTTTGGTGATGAGTGTCCAGCCGGGTTTTGGGGGGCAGAAGTTTATGCCCGCGGTTCTGGAAAAGATTAGAAAGATAAAGGAGGTAGGGAAGGAGAAGAAACTCTCTTTTATCGTTTCCGTTGATGGGGGGGTGAATGATGAGAATCTACCCCTTCTGAAAGAAGTGGGGGTGGATATGGTGATTGTTGGTACCTTTCTCTTCCGTTCCCCAGATTATAAAAAGACGATAGAGAGGTTAAGATGTTTGATTTAATCTCGGATAAATTTCTCAAATTACAGAGGAAAATTTTTGGTTACGGGAAGTTGACCCCAAAGGAGATTGATGGTTTTTTAAGGGAGGTGCGGCTTCTCTTATTGGAGGCAGATGTCAATTATAAGGTGGTGGGTGAGTTTATTAAAAATTTGGGTGAGAGTTTGGCAAAGGAGAAGGTTACCGAGGCGATTAGACCGGGAGAGTTATTAAGGGTCATTCTTTACAAAGAGATGGTTCGCCTCTTGGGTGAGAAGCCGGTGAAATTAGAATTCAAGGCTCGACCCCTCATCATCGCCTTAGTTGGTCTTCAAGGTACTGGTAAGACCACAACCGCTGCCAAGTTAGCTTTTCGCTTTAAAAGAGAGAGACCGATGCTGGTCGCCTGCGACCCCAAGAGACCAGCCGCTTCGGAACAATTGGCGATTTTAGCTCAAAGGGTGGGGGTTGATTTCTTCCCGGTAAAGGAGACAGCGCTCATTTCTGCGCAGGAGGCTTTAAGGGAAGCCAATTCTCGGGGGAATAATCTCATAATTTTGGATACCGCTGGCCGGCTGCACATTGATGAAGAGTTGATGGCGGAATTGAGAACGATGAAGGAGAGAATAAAGCCCCATTATCTTCTCTTAGTTGTTGATGCGATGGTCGGTCAAGATGCGGTCGCTCAGGCAAAAGAATTTCAGGAGCGTTTAGGAATAAATGGTTGTATTATGACGAAATTGGATGGCGACGCCCGAGGCGGTGCCTGTCTTTCGGTGCGGATGGTAGCGGGTGTGCCCATCTATTTTGCCGGAGTGGGGGAGCGGATTGAAGATTTGGAAGAGTTTTATCCCGACCGCATCGCCAGTCGGATTTTAGGGATGGGTGATATAAAATCTCTGGTGGAGAAAGTGGAAAGTAAGATGGAGGTGGAAGAGCAGAAGAAGATGGCGGAAAAGTTTATAAAAGGGGAATTGGACTTTGAAGATTTACTCTCCCAGTTAAGGGCGATTCAGAAGATGGGCTCCATTTCCAAACTTCTTTCTATGGTGCCGGGGATGAAAGGGATAGAAGTTGACGAAAAGGAGATAAAACGGATTGAGGCGATAATCCTCTCTATGACCAAAGAGGAGAGGAAAAATCCAGGAATCATTGACGGCTCCCGAAGGAGGCGCATCGCCTTAGGAAGCGGTACCACGGTGGAAGAGGTGAACCGGGTACTTAAAGAGATGAAGATGTTTAAGGAGATGGCAAAGAATTTAAAGAAATTTAAGGGTTTGCCTTTTGGTAAGTTCTTTTAAGAATGAAGGTATTGGTGACAGGTGCCAAGGGGATGTTGGGTCGGGAATTGGTCCTCTACTTAAAAGAAAAAGACTTTCTGGTCATCGGTTGGGACTTACCAGAATGGGATATCAGAAAGAGGGAAGTGACGGAAAAGTTAATTGAGGAGAGACCAGAAGGGATTGTCCATTTAGCCGCCTTTACGGATGTTGATGGGGCGGAGGTGAAAAGAAAAGAGGCTTATGAGACAAATTTTTTGGGCACAGCAAATCTGGTGGCGGCAGCCGAGAGGATTGGCGCGAAGTTTCTCTACTTGAGCACCGATTATGTTTTTGACGGAAAGAAAACGACCCCTTATTCCGAAGAGGATGTCCCCAATCCGCTCAATTACTACGGCGAGACGAAATATCTCGGAGAGATGGTGGTGAAAAGGTTAGAAAGATTTTTTATCCTGCGCACCGCCTGGCTTTACAGTCGGGAGGGGAGAAATTTTGTTAATACGATTAAGGAGAAAATGGCGCGGGGGGAAGAGATTAGGGTAGTTGACGACCAAATCGGTTCACCCACCTACACTAAAGATTTATTGGAGCCGATTTTTGATTTATTGCAAAGCGAAGCCTATGGTATCTACCATATCACCAATTCGGGTTTCTGTTCTTGGTTTCAGTTCGCTTGTGAGATTGGAAGAATTTTGGGAAGAAAGGAGATAAAACCAATCAAAAGCGAGGAAGCGGGTCGTCTTGCCCGAAGACCAAAATATTCGGTCTTGGATAATAGTAAATACCAAAGGGTATTCGGGAAGAAGTTGCGTCCTTGGCTAGAGGCGCTTGAAGAATGCCTAAAAGAGGGTTAAAGAAATTCCCCCGACTGGCGGTTGATATTATCATTGAGTATCAGGGAAAGATTGTTCTGATCAAAAGGAAAAATTACCCTTTCGGTTGGGCACTACCCGGGGGATTTGTGGAATACGGGGAGAGTGTGGAAGAAGCAGCAAGAAGGGAGGCAAAGGAAGAGACCGGTCTTTTGGTTAGAAATTTGAAGCAGTTTCGTACCTATTCCGATCCGCAGCGCGATCCAAGATTTCATTGCGTTTCGGTCGTCTTTACTGCTCAGGGGGTGGGGAAGTTGAAGGCGAGGAGTGATGCCCAAGATGTTGGATTATTTACCAAAGAGACCCTTCCCAAAGAGATCGCCTTTGATCATAGGAAGATACTCTCCCACTACTTTCAGAAGAAGATTTAACGAAAGCACCTTCTCTTTTGGACCACTTCTTTATAAAAATTTTCTAAAATCCTTTCCCCAATCAAGCCGGAACGTTCAATATGAAACTGGACCCCATAAAGGGGTTTACTGATATGGCGGATTGCCTCCACCGGACAACTGGGGGAAGTGGCGATGATTAAAAAACCATGCCCTTCTAAATTCTCCGGTTCCACATACTCCTGGTGGGATTCAAAAACTCTAATCTCCGGCGGTAACCCTTTGAAGATATCCTTAAAATCAATTATGGTGACAATCTCTTCTCCTTTCACCTCGGTTCCGGGTTTTACTTGGGCACCAGCGGCGAAGGCTAAAATTTGGTGGCCATAACAGATACCCAGGGTGGGTAAGGTTAGGGTTTGGAGGAAGGTCAAATAGGAATGGGAATAACAACCCTTAGAGATTAAAGCCGGAGAACCGGAAAGGATTAAACAATCATAGTCATAAATCTCTTCACCTTTGGCAAAGACTTTCGCATCCGGAATCACCTCGTATTCGCTAAACTTCTTTACCAAATCAATATAAGGCTGAATCTTATTTTCCGGGTCAGCGTGATAGGAATTGACGATTAGGGTCTTCATTTGTAAAACTCCCGAGCAGCTAAACCCAAGATCGCAGAAAGCCTAATTATTTTATTCACCTCAATTATATCCTTCGCTTTATATGAGACCACTCGACCTGAAGTTCTTCTACTCTCCGGGATTAGGGAGGCGAGATCGGCACCAGCGGTATTGAGGAAGGTCATCTCTAAGCGGCAGGGGGAAGAGAAGTTAAAAGGTTTCACCTTTTCCTTTCGGGCGATGGCTAATTTCGTCTTCTCTTTCAGTTCCCCGACCACCTCTTCCCAGGGCCTGTTTAGAGCACCGTAACGGGAGAAACTATATTTGGTGATGACCGTTGTGATCTGAGGGTTAATCTCTTTCTTCACCTCCGCCACTAACTTATCGTCCCCTGCCACAAAGAGGAGGGGGATACCAAAATGGCCAGCGAGAGCGGCATTGAGCAAGGATTCGCTAATCTCCTGGCCGTTAATCTTGATAGAATAAAAGGTTTGGGAGGAATAGGTATGGTCAAGGGTGGAGAAGGGTTCTCCAGCCTTGGCGTGATAACCTAAAAAGAAGAGACCGTCAAATCCCTTTTCTATCCCCTCAACCATCCCTAAGTTTCTGGGTACTCCCCGGAAGAGGAAGACCTTAGGTGGAAGTTCGGGGAATGGGATATTATGCCCCCAGGCGTGGGCATCACAGATTACTACCTTTTCCAAATCCCCAACTT
Organism: candidate division WOR-3 bacterium; assembly: GCA_039801905.1. NCBI lineage: Bacteria > Pseudomonadati > Caldifarciminota > Caldifarciminota bacterium. Next base: position 14,008 of record JBDRVQ010000014.1, read on the forward strand.
CTTCCATACCTGAAATCACTGCTTTCAGACACTCCATAATTATCTTCTGGTATTGAGGGAAGTTGGTTTCGTAGTCTTCCCAGGAGACGACTCCCGGCATCCCTTCTAAGTCAAAAGAGATAAAGAATCTCATAATCCCTTCCTCTCCTCTTTTGGTAATGGTTTAACCTTTTTCTCAATCGCCGCATAGGCGTTATGGTTATGAATTGATTCTTGGCTTTCTACTTCTAAGGAATACCAAATGATATCGGGATGATTCTCTAAGCGGTCAGCAACGTTGCGGGCGACATCTTCCACGAAAGTTGGATTCTGGTAGGCATTTTCCGTCACATATTTCTCATCCTCTCGTTTTAAGAGGGAATAGACCGGAGAGGAGGCACAATCTTCAATCAGAGCGATTAGGTCTTCTAACCAGAGGAAGCCTTTGAATTTCACTAAGACCCGAATTTCTCCTCTCTGATTATGAGCCCCCTTTTCGGAGATTTCCTTAGAACAGGGGCAGAGAAGATTTACCGGAACCGTAACCCCCATATAAATTGTGATTTTATCTTTGAGGAAGGTGTCCGTTTCTAAAAAACCGATAAATCGGCACTGGTATTCCATAAGTCCTTTGGCTTGGGAGACGGGAGCCTCTTTCTCTATGAAGTAAGGAAATTGGAGTTCAATGTGGGCCGCCGAAGAGTTGAGGGATTCTTTGATCGCCTTTAAGATCTTACCGATATTGGTAATGGCGATTTCCCGATGGAAGCGGTTGAGAATCTCCACAAATCTTGACATATGAGTCCCTCGGAAGTTATGGGGGAGGTCGGCGTAGATGTTGATGGTGGCGACGGTGTGTTGACTCTTATGTGCCTTATCCCGGAGACGGATGGGGTATTTTAGCCCCTTAATCCCAACTTTATCAATTGGGAAATTAAGGGTACCTTTTTCGTTTTGCACGTCCCTCATTTTAGTAAAGTTGAAGATACTTTTCCAATTCCCAAGGGGAAACCTGAAGACAATACTCCTGCCATTCCCGCATCTTAATCTCTTGATACTTCTGGAAGAGGTATTCCCCTAAGGTTTCCCTCGCCAGTTTACTTTGGCTAAAATATTCTAAGGCTTCAAATAGGGAACGGGGCAAGGTGTCTAGTTCCCTTTTTTGAGAAATCCCCTCCCAGTTATAGACATTCTCTTCCACGGGTGGGGGAGGGGTGAGTTTTTGTTCTATCCCTTCCAGTCCCGCTTTGAGCATCACCGCGAAGGCTAAATAGGGGTTGCAACTGGCATCCGGCGAACGTAGTTCAATGCGGGTATTCAGGATCTTTTTCGGACTAATTTTGGGCACCCGGATTAAAGCGGAGCGGTTCATCTGCCCCCAGCAGATATAAACGGGTGCTTCAAAACCAGAGACGAGTCTTTTGTAGGAGTTGACGATGGGGGAGAGGACAGCGGAAATCTCTTTGACATACTTTAACTCTCCTGCTAAAAATTGGTAGGCGATCGTTGAGAGACCATAGGTATCCTTTGGCTCGGCAAAGATATTTTCTCCCTTAGAGAAGAGACTTTGGTGGAGATGGAGACCGGAGCCTGGTTTGCCAAATAGGGGTTTGGGCATGAAGGTGGCATAGAGCCCTTTCTCCTGGGCAACCTTTTTGATAATCACCTTAGCAGTTATTAAGTTGTCTGCCATCTTTAGCGCCTCGGTATATTTTAAGTCAATCTCCTGTTGCCCCGGTCCGACCTCGTGATGACCGGCTTCGGCTTCAATATCCAGAAAGGAAAGTTGGTTAGAAATCTCCCTGCGGAGTTCTAAGCCCGAGTCCCCCAAGAGGTCAAAATAACCAACTTGGTCCTGAGGAAAATTGAGACCCTTTTCGGGACGGAAGAGATAAAATTCCAATTCCGCCCCGACCATATATTCATAACCGAGACGCCGAGCCGATTTTGTCATCTCCTTCAAGATGTAACGGGGATCGCCAACAAATGGTTCGTAATTCGGGGCGAAGACATCACAAATGAGCCGGGCGGTCTTCACTTCGGAGTTGGGGAGAATGGCAAAAGTCTCCGGGTCGGGCCGGAGGTACATATCACTCTCCGAGATGCGACCGAATCCTTCAATGGAAGAGCCATCAAACCAGATTCCTTCTTCTAAAACCTTTGCCATCTCGGAGGCGGGGATGGTCAAGTTTTTCACCGAACCCAGGATGTCCGAAAACCAGAGGTCAATAAAATAGATCTTCTCTTCCCTTATCCGATTTAGGATTTCAAGCATCTTCTGGTTCTTGAATCCTTTTGATTAGATTTGCCCGCCCCGTCTCCTCTTCAATTTCTAAATAGACACCTAAGAGTTTGATATTTGTAGTGGCGGGTTCTAACCGGTAGGGGAGACCGGTTAAGATTCTTCTGAGGGAGGTTTCAATCTTCATCCCCAAGACCGAATCTAAGGCGCCACACATCCCGATATCGGTGATGTAAGCAGTCCCTTTCGGTAGAATTCTTTCGTCGGCGGTTGGGACGTGAGTATGGGTACCGATGACCGCTGAGACCTCACCATCCAGAAACCAACCCATCGCCACCTTTTCGGCAGTTGCCTCGGCGTGGAAATCAACAACTATCACCTTCGTCTTTTCCCGGAGGGAAAAGAGAACTTCTCGGATCTTCTGGAAGGGGCAGTCAACCGGTCTTAAAAAGACCCGGCCTAAGAGGTTGACTACCGCGATTTTCTTTCCGTTGCGGTTAAAAATTTGGTAACCATGACCCGGAGCACCCGGGGGAAGATTCAAGGGCCGGAGGATACGGGTTTCCGTCTCTAAGAAAGGGATTAATTCCTTGCGGTCTAAGAAATGGTCGCCCAGAGTGAGACAGTCAACTTTGGTGAGGAGTTCGGTAGCAACACTTGGGGTGAGGCCAAAACCGCCCGCGGCATTTTCGGCATTGGCGATAATGAAATCCGGTTCGTATCTTTCTCTCAGGCGTTCCATATGGTCAAATATTGCCTGCCGACCCGGTTTGGCACAGATATCGCCGAGAAAGATAATTTTCATCGGTTAGTGGGCATAACCAATGGTCTTCTTTTCTCGGATTACTGAAATCTTAATTGTTCCGGGGTATTTTATCTCCTTCTCGTAGGCATCAATCACCTTTTGTAAGATTATAGCAATCTCAGCGTCGGAGACCTTTTCCGGATCAACCAGAATCCTCACTTCGCGCCCCGCCTGCATAGCATAAGCCTTTTCTACGCCCGGAATGGTGGAGGCGATCTCTTCTAATTTGGTGATCCTTTTGATATAGGTCTCATAACTCTCCCGCCGCACTCCGGGTCGGGAGCCGGAGATGGAATCCGCCGCCGCCACTAAGAAGGAGTAGGGGTTAGTAAAGGGAACCTCTTCGTGGTGGCTGGCAATGGCGTTAACGATTATCTCATCTTCATTGAACTGTTGGGCAATGGCGGCACCAATCTGGGCATGGGTTCCTTCCTGATTGCGGTCAGCGATTTTGCCGATATCGTGGAGGATACCCGCCCGGCGGGCAAGAGCCGGATCAAGTTTTAACTCACTCGCCATAATTGCTGCCAAGTGGGCAACCTCCTTGGAGTGGAGAAGAAGGTTTTGGCCATAACTACTTCGGAATTTCATCTTGCCGATATAGGAGAGGAGTTCCGGATGGATGCCGACCAAACCTAACTCTATGGCGCAGGCTTCACCCTCTTTCTCCACGGCGGTGGCGATCTCCTTCTTTGCCAATTCAATCACTTCCTCAATTCGGGCGGGGTGAATCCGACCATCGGCAATTAGTTTCTCCATCGCTAATTGGGCAATCGCCCGGCGCATCGGGTCAAATGAGGAAAGGGTAATTACCCCCGGGGTATCGTCAATGATTACTTCCACCCCGGTGAGATTTTCAAAGGTTCGGATATTTCTTCCTTCCCGGCCGATGATCCTCCCTTTGATCTCTTCGGAGGGGATGGAGACGACACTCACCGTTGATTCTTGGGTTTGGGAGACCGCACACCGCTGAATTGCCTGGAGGATAAATTCCCGAGCGTTCAATTCCGCGGCTTTTATCGCCTCTTCCCGCATCTCTTGGAAGAGTTGCGCCGCTTCCAGTTTTACCTTCTCTTCTAAGGTTTTTAAAATTTCCTTCCTTGCCTGTGCTTCATCAATATTGGCAATCCGCAGGAGGCGCTCGTTCGCTTCTTTAATTAGTTGGTCTAAACGCTCCCCCTTCACCTTAATCGTCCGCTCTTTTGTCTCCTGTTCCCTTTCCCGGCGCAAGAGGACATTTTCCTTCGCCTCCAATTCTTTTTTCCAGTCGCGCAGACTAAATTCCCGTTCCGAGAGTTCCTTCTCCCATCTTTTTAACTCTTCCTTCTTTTTTTCTAAGAGGAGAAGATTTTCTTCCCTCTCTCTTTTTAAGTTCTCCTTAGTTTCCCTTTCTATCCGTTCTTTATATTCTTTAACCTCTCTCTTTGCCTCTTCTAAGATGCTCTCCCGTCTCTTTTCTATATCTTTCAATTTCTGGTTGAATACCCTCTGGTTAATTAGGTAACCAAAGGCAAAACCAATGAGACAAGCCAAGATAAACAGAAATAAAGGCGTTACCATTTTTTCCTCCAAAAGAAACTCCCCGCTTGTGTCGTGTCGGTAGCGGTCTCTGAACCTAAAAAAATAAGTGGGTGCCTTAAAGATGCGTCCTGCTTTTCTCAACTCGGGAGTAAGCATTCGGCATCGGCATCCGGCTCCCTTTCTTTAGGTGTTGGCTCAAGACCTTTTAACCGATCACGCACACCGCAGGGAGCAAACAGCACCAAATTTCCAATGAGCAATTCCTAATCTTTCTTCAATTTATTTTAGAAGAATTTTTCTATCTTGTCAAGGAGGCCTTTCAGTTTCTTTTTCAATTTTTCGTCCCGCTTCTGGAAGAAGTTTATCATCTCCCGGAGGCGGCGGTTTTCCTCCCGCAATCTTTTCAATTCGGTGCTCAGGTAGGTAATTTTTTCGGAAAGGGATTTGAGATCTTCTTCTTGATTAGACGGCGATTTCATCTCTGACGTAATTTTCCTTGAAACTGATTGGTGATGGCCGCCACAATCTCTTTTAAGATCTCTTCGCTCTTTTCCGAAGGGGGGAGGGTGATTCTGATGCCCAAGTTCTTCTCTTCAGGAGGGAGCGGCGGACCGAAGAAGTGGTCAAAAATTTCACAACGGATAATCTTATCCCCAAATTTCTCCCTCACTAATTTTAAGACCTCCTGCGCCGGAACTTTTTTCGCCAGGAGGAAGGAGAAGTCGCGGACCACCGGCAGCCAATCGGGGATTGGCTGATAGAACTTTCTTTTCGGGGCGAGGAAGTGAAGGAGGGAGATTTCCCCAAACCAGATGGGATTGTCAATATCATAAGGCTTCAGAATCTTTTCGTTGAGGAGACCAAGAAAACCGATCTCTTCTTTTATCCTGAGGACCATCCCTTCTCCCGGAGCAAAGAAGGGAAGATCGGTGGGTAGGAACTCTACTTCCGAAAAAGAGAGGAATTCTAAGAGGGAGGTGAAGATACCTTTGAGGTCAAAGATGTCGTATTCTATTTTCTCCTTCTGCCAGAAGAGGGGGGTGGGAGCGCCGGCTAAGGCAAGAGCCAAATGGTATTCCTCTTCTCCATTTTCGAGATAGACCTTGCCGATCTCAAATATCCTCAAATCTCTCCTTCCGTTCCGGAAGTTATGGCTCATCACCGGTAAGAAGGTGGGAAGGAGGAAGGGACGCAAAAGGGTGAGGTTCTTATTGAGGGGGTTTTGGATTTTGAGATAGGAGTTGATTCCTAAAAATTTAACGGTCTCTTCATTAGTAAAACTTGTGGTCTTCACTTCGGAGAAGCCGTTATTTATTAAAAAGAGGCTCAACTGGACAATTCCCTTTTCGGTAATATCCCTCTCCCCGGCTTTTGAACCTTTGAGAGAAAATTTCTCGGGGATGTTTTCGTAGCCGTAGAAACGAGCGATCTCTTCAATGAGGTCAATCTCTTCTTTAATATCCTTCCGGTAGGAAGGGATTTTTACTTTAATCTTTCTCTTCCCCTGCGGGGAAAATCCCATTCTCTTTAGGGCATTGAAAATAGAGTTATTATCAATCTCTACGCCCAAGACCTGAGAGACTTTTAGGGAGGAGAGGGAAAGGCTTTTCCTTTTTATCTTCTCTACCTGACCAATCATTCCTTTGTGAACCTTTCCCCCGGATAAATGGGCGATGAGAGAGGAGGCAAAATCAATTGCGGCTTTTAATTTTTCTTCGTCAATTCCCAATTCAAACCTCCGGCTCGCCTCGGTGCGCAAACGGAGGGAAAGGGAACCCTTCCTAATTACTGAGGGGTGGAAATGGGCACATTCTAAGAAGACCTTTTTGGTCCCGGCCACAATTTCCGAGTTGGCACCACCCATTATCCCGGCGATGGCGATCGGCCGTAAAGAGTCGGCAATGACTAAAATATCTGGGGAGAGTTCTCTCTCTTCGCCGTCAATCGTCTTTATTTTCTCTTTTGGTTTTGCCCGGCGGACAATTATTCTTTCCCCAAAGACCCGATTTAGGTCAAAGGGGTGGAGGGGTTGACCATATTTGAGGAGGGTGTAGTTGGTGGCATCAACGACATTGGAATGGGGGCGAATTCCGGAGACAAAGAGCCGCCACTGGAGGGAAAAGGGGGAAGGGGCGATTTGGACTTCCGAGATTATCCGACCGAGATAAGAGGGGCAATCAGTAGAATTTTCAATCTCCAATTTGATTAAAGAAGTGGTTGGTGGTTCAATTTCGGTAGGGATTTCTGTCTCTTCTTCTCTCACTCCACAATCTAAGAAGATTGCCAATTCTCGGGCGATACCAGAGATTGATAAAAGGTCACCCCGGTTAGTGGTTGTCTCTAAATCTAAGACATAGTCATCAAGGAGGTTATTTAGGTTTTCCCCTAAGGGGAATTCTTGATCTAAAATAATCAACCCGTTTCCGAAATTAATCTCTTCACCGGTCAGAATCTTCTTATTTTGGCGGCGGAAGCCAATTTTATCTTTCACCTTTACGCCGGTTATCTTCTCCACCTTCTCTTCCTCTTTGCCCAAAGAGAGGGTAAGATGGTTTTCGGTGATCTCCGTAATCTCGGCAACTTGAAAGCCATCAAGTAATTGACCATAATTTAAGATATTTTCTACGGCAATTCCTTTTTCCGTTAAAATTTGGGCGATTTTGGGTAGGTCTTCTTTTATCTCTAAGATTTCTTTTAGCCAGCGAAAGGAAAGTAGCATCTAAAAATAATAATCCCCTTTTTCTAAATGTCAAATGCAACCGTAAGGCTTTTCAAGAAAACTTGGGCAAAATCTTTAATAGGCAAAATTCTCGCCCGAAAATCCTTTTAATAAAACCTCTGGCGATAGAAGAAAAGTTATTGTCGGTTAAAGACTTATAAAAAAGGGGAAATTTAGTGTCAGAAATTGGGGGGTATTTCCGTTTTTATTATAGAGGGCTATGAAGAAACTAATTATTAATGATTTTGCCTTTTTGGTTCTTATAAATAAGAAGGGTTTCCTAAGTGATTGGGTTCTCATCCCAACCCTTATGAGAAGAGAGATTAAGGAGGGGTTATCGGGTAATTAGGAGTTAACGAAATGGCGTTAATCACGAGATTTTTATCAAACAGGAGGGGTTTATCTTTATAAAAAGGGGTGTAGCATACAGGGGATGGTATCGGGGATCTAATGGAAAGTCTAATTAAGGGTTTAATAATTGGTCTAATTTCAGGTCTCATTAAGGAGCTAAAAATAAGGATAAAAGTAGGAGTAATAAGAAGAATAATCGTAAAGGTAATTTAGGGCTTAATTGGAAGTTTAAGCCTTGGTCTAATTGGTGATTTAACGAGGAACCCAATTGATAGTTTAAACGGGAGCCTAAATATCGGCTTAAACGACCCCTTTTTCTCTACCAAAAGTTATAATGGACCCTTGATTCCTGATAGCGATCTTCTCTCTCCTTCCTCTCTGCGGGATAGCCAATTGCCACCAAAGAGACCGGGATGATATTTTCGGGAAGGGAGAAGAGTTTGCGGAAGGGGTTAATCCTCTCTTCCCTTGGATAGACGCCGAGCCAGACCGCACCCAAACCTTGGGCGTGAGCGGCCAGAAGAAGGTTCTGGGTGGCAGCGGAACAATCCTGAACTAAATAGCCTTCGTGATTAACCAGGCGCAAATCCCCACAAACTAAAATGGCTAAGGGTGCTTCTTTCACCATCTGGGCATAGGGATGTATTTTTGGGATTTGGTCAAGAAGTGAACGGTCGGTGATAACGATGAAGTGCCAGGGTTGTTCGTTGCGGGCAGAAGGCGCAGCCATCGCGCAGGTTAAAAGTTCTTTTATTACCTCTTTGGGGATTGGTTCTCTTTTATACTTTCTGATACTTCTTCGGGTTAGGATACATTCAATCGCTTCCATAATTTTCCTCCTATTCAAATTCTTGAAAGCCAATCTCTAAATTATTGATATGCCTTACTGTCTCTTCGTATGCCTCCTTCATTCTTTTGTATTCCTTAGTTTTAAGATACTCTAACTTACCTTCTTCATAAAGTTTCAATGCTTTTTTTAACGGCAAGATCTTGAATCGGTATTTACCATCCTCTTCGTATTTGGCAATCCAAACTGGCAGATAATTTATCTCTTTCAATTCGGTCTTATCTTTCTCTTTAATGATTTTGTATCTGAGAATAATTCCGGTATCGGTGAAACGCATCCTCTGGCCACAGAAAAAATTGCCTAAGGAATAGGCACAATAGACCTTTCTGCCGTTGGGCAGATTTAATAACTCTACTGGTTGGATGACGTGGGGATGGGAACCGATGATTAAATCGGCACCACTTTCGGCAACGAAGCGGACAATTCTTTTCTGTTCTTGATTTGGTCTTCTCTGGTATTCTATCCCAAAATGGAGGGCAACAATGACAAAATCCGATTTCTCTTTCGCCTTTTTAATATCTTCCTTAATTTTTAAGGTATCAATGAGATTGACCATCCAGGGTTTGGGAATTGGGATACCGTTTGTGCCATAGGTATAACTCAAAAATGCTATTTTTAAGGAGCCCTTCTCAAAGATAAATATCTCTTTACTCTCCTCTTCGGAGGTGTAGGCACCGACTTGAGAGATGCCGTATCCTTTTAAGATCTCGGCGGTCTTTCTTAAACCTTTCTCACCGTAGTCTAAGGTATGGTTGGTGCGGAAGAGAAGGGAAAAACCGGCTTCTCTCATTGTCCGGGCTAAATCTTCTGGTGTTTTGAATAACGGATAACCAGTATAAGGTCCAATTGTATCCAAAGCGCCGCCAAACCAGGCAGTGGCTAAATCAACTTCTTTCAAGTAAGGGCTAATTTCAGAGAAGGCAGGGGAGAAGTTGTAGGTCTTTTTTTCAAAGAAGGCATTTAAGACACTTTTGTGGATGAAGATATCGCCGACCGAAGCGATAGTGACTGTTATTTCCTTTTTTAACTCCTTTCTTGTTTTTTGCCGGGGGAAGAGGGAGAAGGTTAAGACACTGAGGAGGATTACCAAAAAGAGAATTCCTTTTCTCATTCCCAATTCTAATTTCCGATGCGTTCTTGTCAATCCCTTAGGGTTTATTTTCTCAATTACTTTTTCATCAAGTATTGACTTTCTTCCTTACTATTTTTATAATTCTTTATGCGCCTGTAGCTCAGTGGATAGAGCGGCGGACTCCGGATCCGCAGGTCGCGCGTTCAAATCGCGTCAGGCGCTTTTTTCTTTTATGGAATTTTATGAGGTGATTAAAAGAAGGCGGAGTGTCCGTTCTTATAAGCGAGACCCAATCCCCGAGGAGGTTCTTAATAGAATCTTAGAAGCGGGTCGGCTTGCCCCTTCCGCTAAGAATTTACAACCATGGCGTTTTTTAGTGATTCGGGATAGAGAGATAATTGAGAGGTTAGTGCCGGCGATGAGAAATCAGAGATTTATTGCCGAGGCACCAATCCTTCTTGGGGTGGTTGCCTTAGAAAAAGAAGCCTGGGGAAGGATGGGTGGTTATTGGGCATCTTATCCGGTTGATTGTGCCATCGCCTTAGAGCATATCATCTTAGCGGCGACCGCGGAAGGTTTGGGGACCTGTTGGATTGGTGCCTATGATGAGAAGGAGGTGGCGAAAATCTTAAACTTAAAGGAAGGGGAAAAGCCCATCGCCTTTACCCCCTTAGGCTATCCGAAGGAATTGCCACAAGAGAGGGGTCGGAAGTCCTTTTCCGAGGTTGTAAGGTATATTTAAATTTTCTTCTCATAGATTAAGGCGTCTTCGCCGTCTTCGTAGTAGCCCTTGCGGGTATAGGTGAAGGTGAAGCCAAACTTTTCATAAAATCTCTGAGCGGGAAGGTTACTCTTTCTCACTTCCAGATAGATACTCTTTATCCCATTCTCCTGGGCAATCTTTAACATCTCGTTCATTAGGGCGCTGCCAATCCCCTGACGCTGATAACCTTTTTTTACAGAGATATTTGCCAGATGGAATTCGTCTAAGGCTTGTAAGATGATAATATAACCCAAGACCAACCCTTTTTTCTTTGCCACCAGGCAATAGGCGGATTTTCGGTTGAGGTCAGAAAGAAAGATCTCTCTCTTCCAGGGAAACTTAAAGTTTTCCTTTTCAATTTCTAACACCCCGTCTAAATCCTTTTCGGTCATCGGGCAGATCTCTATCTCAGGCATGTTTTCTCCTTATGAGAGGATGCGGAGGAGGGTCTCCTTAACAATCTTTACCTCATCCTTTCTGATCGTTCGGAAGTCTAAGATGTACCGTTCATCTTCTATCCGACCGAAGATGGGTATTGGTTCCTGGCGAAGGAGGTCGGCTAATTTTTCCGCAGAAAATTTTTTGGGCCGAATCGCCAGCCCCTTGCTGGGTAGTTTTGCCAATGCCAAGGAACCGCCACCGACCAGAGAAAAGGTATCAATAATTTCGCTTTCCACCCCGGGTAAATTTTTTAATACTCTCTTCACCTCCTTTACCTTCCTTTCAATCTCCTCTATCTTCTGGGTCAAGAGGTTTAAGACCGGATGCTCCCTTTTTAATCTCTCTTCGTCTAAGAAGAGTCTTAAAGTTGCCTCCATTACGGCAAAGGTCATCTTATCGCAACGGAGGGCTCTGGTTAATGGGTTTTTCTTTATCCGGTCAATCAGTTCTTTTTTGCCCACAATCACCCCGGCTTGGGGACCACCTAAAAGTTTATCGCCGGAGAAGAGGCAGAGGTCGGCTCCTTCTTTGATGCTTTCTTTGACTACCGGCTCTTTGGGCAGACCGTATCGGGAAAGGTCAATCAAGGCACCACTTCCCAAATCGTGAATTACCGGAAGATTAAACTCTTTACCCAATGAGATTAGTTCTTTCAATGCCACTTCCTTGGTGAAGCCGATAATTTCGTAGTTACTTTTATGCACCTTTAAGATTAAGGCGGTATTGGGATTAATCGCCTCCCGATAGTCCCGGAGATGGGTGCGGTTGGTGGTTCCCACTTCCACCAATTTGGCGCCGCTCTGCGCCATCACATCCGGAAGCCGGAAGGCACCACCGATTTCAATCAATTCTCCCCTTGAAACAATCACTTCTCTCCCTTTCGCCAGGGTATTTAAGACCAGAAGGGTCGCTCCGGCATTATTATTGACGATCATCCCACTTTCAGCACCGGTGAGGATTTGTAATAGTTTCTCAATGTGCCGGTAGCGCGAGCCCCTCCTTCCCTTCTCGTCAATCTCCAAATTACAGAAGTTCTCGGTCACTGCCATTAAGGCATTTTGGGCAACCTTAGGGATTGGTGCCCGCCCGAGACCGGTATGTAAGATCACTCCTAAACCCTGAATCGCCCGCCGCAAGGAAGGGGAGGCATTCTTCTTCACATTGGACAAGATCTTTTCCAGTGAGATTTCCTGCACCTTCCCTTCCTCTATCCCCCGGCGCAGATTTTCTAACTCCCCCCTCAAAAGGAAGAGGATCAACTCTTTTGGGGATTGGGTTAAAAGTTCTTTCACCCCTTCGGTTTCAAGGATTTTCGCCACCGAAGGTATTTTTCTTAAAAGTTCTTCTTTATTGGCCATTACCCAGATAGAGCCGGACCAAAGCGGCTCTCTTCTCATCCCGTTCCTTTTCGTCCATCTCCTGATTATAATAGATTTGGAGGTTAGCGGGTCGGGTGAGGATTAAAAGGGTGTTAATCTTTTTCAGGTCAACATCTTTAATGAGATTTAGGTTAATGCCGAGCCGAACTAAGAGGAGGAGATTGGTCGCCTCTTCGGAGTTGAGGAGGCGACTATTCTTCAAGATGGCATAAGAACGGAAGATTTTATCTTCCAGCGCTGCGCGGAAATTCTTTAATAAAAATTCCCGCGCCTTCATCTCGTAATCTAAGATCTGCTCCCCAATCTTTGTCACCTTCTCTAAGATCTCTTCTTCAGAGAGACCGAGGGTAATCTGATTGGAGATTTGGAAAAGATTGCCCTTGGTCTCCGTACCTTCCCCATAAATCCCGCGGACGGTGAAACCGAGTTCTAAGAGGCTGCGCAAGACCTTTTCCATCTCCTTGGTGATCACTAATCCCGGGAGGTGGATAAAGAAGGAAGCCCTCATTCCGGTTCCGACATTGGTGGGGCAGGCGGTTAAAAAGCCAAGTTCCGGAGAGAAGGCGAAGGGAATAACTTCGGCTAAGAGGTTATCCAATTTTTCTATCTTCTGGTAGGCGGTGTATAAATCCATTCCCGAGGTTAGGGATTGTAACCGGAGGTGATCTTCTTCGTTGACCAGAATACTTTCCGTCTCGTCACTCTTCACATAGATTCCCCTCTCCAGGCGGGAGTGAGCAAAATCGGAGGGGATGAGATGGCGTTCTTTGAGGAAGTTCAATTTTAAGGGGGAGAGTTCCTTTTCCCTTAGGAAATGACCTTCTTTGAGGAGGCCCTTCTTCTCAAGCGCCTCCTTCACCATCTCTAATACCTTCTCTTTTTCCCGCTTTTCCGCCCGGGTGAGGAATGGTATCCCTTTAATATTCCTTGCCAGGCGGATGCGGGAAGAGATGACTATCTCCGATCTTGGTCCTTCGGGTAAAAGCCATTTCCCAATCGGATTACCTTCGGGAATTATCTCTTTACTCATCTTTCGTTTCGTAGCGCTTTAAGGCATCACGAATGTTAGCGGCTCTTTCGTAATCTTCTTGGGCAATCGCCTCTTTCAGTTCCTGGCGGAGTTTTTCAATGAGGAAGCGGTTTTTAATTTCCTTTCTCTCCTTCGGCTTTTTTCCGATATGGCGGGTGCTGTGGTGGAGTTCTTGGATGATGGGGAGGAGTTTCTCCTTGAAGGCGGTATAGCATTCTTCGCAACCCAACTTTCCTAAGGACTTAAAATTGGCAAAGGTCATTTGGCATTTCGGGCAGACGAGTCGGGTATCCTCCTCTATGATCTTCTTCTTCAATTCCGCCAGAATCTGGAGGAGGGTTTTCAATTCCTTCGGACTGATAATCCCTTTTGCCTGGGCACACTTCTCGCAGAGGTTCAGTTCCACCATTTGGCCATGCTCATCAATACGGCTTACCTTATGAACCGCAGGCCTTTTCTGACAGAGATCACACTTTTTCATTAAAAAGCCTCCCGTCTCTTAAATAATAAACGGTATCCACAATCTCTTTCACCCGCTCGTTATGGCTCACCAGAAGCATCGTGGTCTTCTTCTTTTGGTTCAATTGCTTAAGAAGGGATAGGAGGTTTTCACTACTTTCCTGGTCAAGATTGCCGGTAGGCTCATCTAAAAAGAGGCAGAGGGGTTCGGTGATTAAAGCCCGAGCGAGTGCCACCTTCTGCTTTTCGCCCCCGGAGAGTTCTTCTGGTTTATGGTGCATCCTTTCGGCAATTCCCACTTCGGAAAGGATACGCGCCGCCTTCTCTTTTATTTCGGGGATTTTACCGTTTTTGATGAGGAGGGGGAGCATCACATTCTCTAAGGCGGTGAATTCCGGTAAAAGGTAATGGAATTGGAAGAGGAAGCCGATTTTCTGGTTGCGGAAGAGGAAAAGTTCCTCTTCGGAAAGGGTGGAGATTTTTTGCCCGGCAAAGAGGACCTCACCGGCGGTCGGTCGGTCAAGACCGGAAAGGATATAAAGGAGGGTTGATTTTCCCGAACCCGAAGGTCCGAAGATCCCCACTATCGCCCCCTCCGGAATGGAGAGGTTGATCCCTTTAATCACCTCCAAAGCCCCCGATCTTAGAGGAAAGGATTTCTTAATACCTATCCCTTCAATCAGCGTTCTATTCATACCTCAATGCCTCGGTGGGGATGAGTTTTGCTGCCTTCCTTGCGGGGTAGATTGTCGCTAGGATGGCAATTGCTAAGGAGAGGCAGAAGGTGATAAGGAAGTCGGAGGTTTGGAGGAGGGTGGGGAGGCGCTTTATGAAATAGACATCACCCGGCAGGCGAATGAATTGGTAGCGGGAGAGAAGGAAGGAGACGATAAATCCCAAAATCACTCCCAAGGTTGAGCCAATCGTACCTAAGAGGGAACCAAAAAGAATAAAGGTCTTTGTGATGCGGGAGGTTTTAACCCCCATCGCCTTTAAGATACCGATCTCCTTTGTCTTCCGGATGACCATCAGGGTTAAGATGGCGATGATATTAAAACCGGCGACGAGGACGATTAAGGTGAGAACGATAAAGGTGACAATCTTTTCCAAGCGGAGGGCGGTAAAGAGGTTTTTATTGAGGGTTATCCAGTCAAGAGATTGGAAACCAGAACCTAAATTGGCTTTAATCTTTTCTCCGATTGACCTTGCCTTATAGATATCCCCAACCTTCACTTCAATCCCAGAGACCTGGTCTTTGAGGTTTAAGAACTCCTGCATATCATCAAGGGAGAGGTAAACGAAGGAGGCATTGTAGTCATACATCCCGCAGTCAAAGATGCCATTCACCTTATACTCGCGGGCGACCGGTAATTCTCCCAATGGGGTTTTGATGCGGTGGGTAGGGGAGACCAAAGTCAATTTATCACCAACCTTCACCCCGAGGTTATTGGCTAACTCAATCCCCAGGACCACGCCATTTTCTGAAAAGTCAAAATGGCCACTGACGATTGACTTATCAATTTCGGTAATTTTTCTTTCCGCCTCGGGCAAAATCCCTCTTAGGACTACCCCATCCGAGGCGGCATTTGATTTGATTAATGTCTTGGCATAAAGAAAAGGGGCGGTATGTAAAACCTCGGGGAGGGTTTTAATCTTTTCTTCAATTTCCGAGAAGTTTGTCATTGGTTCGTAGCGGTAGCGGGTGATGACGATGTGGGGGGTGGCACCAAGGATTCTTTTCTTTAACTCCTGATGGAAACCGTTGATTACCGAGAGGACGACGGTAATTGCTGCGACCCCGACCGCAATCCCCAGGATGGCGATTAGAGATACCCCCTTTTTTGCTTTGAGGTAGCGTCGGGCGAGAAATAGTTCTAACATCTCTCTTTCTCCCGCAATTGGGGGAAGGGGATTACATCCCGAATGGTGGCGGAGGTGGTAAAAAGCATTACGATCCGGTCAATCCCTAAACCCAAACCCGCGGTGGGCGGCATTCCGTATTCTAAGGCGGAGAGGAAATCCTCATCTAAGACGCAATACTCTTCTTTTTGGGCGATAAGTTCTAAGAAACGTTCCCTTTCCCGGATTGGGTCATTCTCTTCGGAGAAGGCATTGCCCAGTTCCATACCGCAGACGATTGGTTCAAAGCGCTCCACCAAATCCGGATTTTCCCGATGGACCTTTGCCAGAGGGGTGGTAATTCTTGGATGGTCATAAACAAAGGTTGGTTGGATCAGTTCCGGTTGGACGAGAGAGGAGAAGAGTTTATCTAAGAGTTTGGCTTTGGTTGGTCTCTCGCCAACTTCCAAGCCTAAATCCTTAGCGCATTTTATCAATTCGCCCAGGGAGAGGGAAAGAGGGTCTTTGCCTAATTTTTTTGCCAGGGCGGGGATAAAAGGGATTCTCTGAAAAGGAGGGAGGAAATCAATCGCCATCTCTTTTACCGCGGAGAGAATCTCCTCTAAGAGATTTGGGGAAAGTTTCTCCCCTTTCTTTGCCACCAAGGAAGAGATCCCTTCTTCTTTCTTCTTGGTTAGGAGTTTAGCTACCTCCCAGGCGAAGTTGAAATAATCTTCCCTCTCCTCTCCCTTCACCCCTTGGGATTGGAGAATTGACTCAATCTTCTTTTCCGATGGGTAATAAATTTTATAACCTCCGGTCAGTTCTTTTGCTAAGTAGCGAAAGAGTTCTTCAGTCATCACCATAAAGTCCTTATAATCCTTATAAGCCTCATAGATTTCCACTTGCGTGAATTCGGGACTATGGAAGCGGTCAATTCCTTCGTTGCGGAAGTCCTTGCCAATCTCAAATACCTTTTCTAAACCACCAATAATTAGCCTTTTGAGGTAGAGTTCATCGGAAATTCGTAAAAACATCTCCTGTTCTAAGGCGGAGTAATAGGTCTTAAAGGGTTGGGCGAAGGCACCACCATAGATTGGTTGGAGGATGGGAGTCTCCACTTCCACAAAACCTTTCTCTAAGAGGAAGTTCCGGATGAGATTTATGATCTCCATCCTCTTGATGATAATTTCTTTCGCTTCCGGATTGGTGATGAGGTCTAAATAGCGGAGCCGGTAGCGTTTCTCAATATCTTTTAAGCCGTGCCACTTTTCCGGTAAAGGACGGAGGGATTTGGCTAATAGGGAAAGGTCTTTTACCAGAACGGTAATCTCCCCGGTCTTGGTCTTGAAGACCTCACCGCTGACACCGATAAAGTCTCCCAGGTCTAAGAGGGAAAGGATTTCGTATCTCTCTTTCAGCACATCCTGGCGGAAATAAATTTGGATATCTCCGCTGCCATCGCGGATGTGACAGAAAGAGGTCTTGCCGTGGTCGCGGCGGGTCATTATCCGTCCCGCAACTTTAACCTCGTCCCTTCCTGCCAATTGCTCAAAATTTTCTTTAATCTGCTGAGTGGTATGGGTGCGGGTGTAGGCATAGGGAAAGGGGTTAAGATTCATACCCCGAATCTTCGCCAATTTCTCGTAGCGGGCACTCTCTTCTGTCATAATATTCTATTAATATACCCCAAGGTTTTCGGTTGTCAATTCCTGATTAAGCCTTGATTATTTCCTTACTTATAAAAATAGACCTCCCCTTTTTAGAAATAGATTTCCCTATTTATTCTATTTCTAACCCAGAGAAGGGATTAGATTCTACCGTTAGAAGAGGACGAGTTTCTTCACTGCCTTGTATCCGCCAGAAGAGAAGTGTAAGAAGTAGACTCCCCTTCTCAGTTTCTCTCCGGAGAAGGTAAAGGAATATATTCCTGGTTTCATTTTGGAAAAGGAGAGATTTCTTACCAGTTCTCCACAGGTATTGTAGATTGAGATTAAAACATCACCTTCCCTTGATAAGGAATAAGAGATTAGGGTATTCTTAGAGAAAGGGTTTGGTCTTATCGGGAAAAGTTCGGTCTTTAAGGGAAGTTTTTGGGTAGAGATTTCTTTCATGCCAACGAGGGCGGTATCAATCACCCAGAAACCAATCTGAGCAACTTGATTGGTGCTTTGGATAATGCCGACTGCGGTCTGGGAGATTGAGACCTGGGCAGAGAGGTTACCGATACTGATCCTTGTGCCACCAGAACTTACCAAGTTCCAATCGCATTCGTATTGGGCATAAATTAAGGAAAAGATGCAGAATGAGATAATTGCTAACCTATTCACCTTTCCTCCTTCTTTCAATCCCCTTTTCTATCTCTTCGGGTCTCCTTTTCATATCTTCGTATCTCTTTCTCCCTTCTGTGGTTCGGAAATCAATGCCACTTGCCTTTCCTTCCCGCTCTAGTTGCTCCATACAGCCAACAAGGAAGTCATCATCAAGCATCCTTCCTTTAAGTTCACCGGTCTTTGGTTGCTCAACGGGCATTAACCTTCTTATTGCCTCGGCTGAGACATCCTGCCGTTCACCGGTTACAAGCCAGTAGACTTTTGTTCCCGGCTTACCGCCAATGACAAAAGTATTGCCTTTAATATCTTCGGCAACATAGACATCAGAAGAGCCAACACCGGTCAACTGGATGTGTGGATTTCGGTTCAGGGCGGAGAAGTAATCAGGCAGTCTCACCTCCGCTTTGCCTGAGGCATCAAGGACAACACTGCCCCGATAGATATTGAGCATCTCCGGTCCTTCAATGAAGTAGTGGTTTAAAATCTTATTGTATGGGTCAAGGGGATGGTCAATGGTAAAACTTCCACCGGCTTTGGAAAGTGTGCCGCAGCGAAGTTGATTGGAGGCGGTTGCGGCCTGGCCATTAAAGGCAGCGGAGTTACTATAAGTGGTTAGCACAACTGAGCGATTGCCGGTAGCAAAACTATAGAAGGCCAGAGCGGTATCTGCATAACCACCCGGCACTGTGGCGTAGGCATCTGCTAAGTTATTACTACCACCACCAATTGAAGCACAGGCGTTGGCGGCGCTATTTTCCAAACCTCCAGCAACAGTAGAACCACTAAGACTTGTGGAGTTTCGGTATCCACCACCGATCGTACTAAGATTCCCTACTGTTTTATTACCCGAACCACCGCCAATTGTTGAGTATTCACCCATTGCGGTATCACCAAAGCCCCCAGAGACTGTAGCAAAGTTATAAGCCAAATTTCCACTCCCGCCACCGATAACAGCGTAGTAGCCACTTATCCGGTTACTGCGTCCGCCACCGATGAAAGAGAATTTGTTATTCACAGAATTCCCCCATCCACCAACAATCACTGCAAAAGAATCGTTTGCATCATCCCCAGCAGAATTTTGCCGACCGGAAAAAACTCCGGAAAAATTACCTATCGCTGAATCTCTGTAGCCACCACCGACCGTAGAATGAATACCGGAGGCGGTGTTAAGAAGACCGCCTCCAACTGTGGAGTAATTGCCACTTATGGAGTTGTAATAACCACCACCAATCGTGGAATAGATGGCAGATATTCTATTTTCTTCACCACCACCAATCGTGGAATGATGAGAAGCAGCCGCTATGGTATTTGACCCTCCTCCGCCAATAAAACCATAAGCGGAATTTACGGTATCTTGATAGCCACCGCCAATTGTAGCATATTCACCATTGGCGATATTGAGATAGCCACCAGAGACGGTAGCGGAAAAATCGCTTGCCACATTTGCCACACCGCCACCAATCGTTGATGCTTCACCACTTGCTTTATTAGAAGAACCACCGGCGATTGTCGCGAAGGCGCCGCTTCCCATATTCCGATAACCCCCGGCAACCGTACAATAAGAATAGTGCTGACCATTGGTCCCAGTGGTGCAAGCAAAACCAAGGTTTGTATGGGTATAGCGGTAAGAGCCGTAAAGCATATTGTTAGAGCCACCCCGGGCAATACCCAATTGCCTTATTGTATAAAGGACCGAATCTGGTGTTCCCCGCACCCAGGCATTATCACCACCAACTTCATCATTTCCTGGTGCCCAAGTTGTTCCGTTCCATTTTAAGACCTGACCCGTAGAAGCGCCCATCTGATTTAAGTAATTTGTACTATCCGACCTTCTTGCAATATAAGAATAGGCGGAACTTGTAATTCTGACTCTTGGCGTCATTGCCGGATTGGGATTGACCTGCATCTCTAAATATAAGTTGCCATCAAGGGGTAAAGAAGGAATTGGGTTGACACTTCCCAAAAGGGTATGGAAGAGACCGGCTCGGGTTTGAATTATTTGGGTTTCATTCCAGAAAGCAGTTCCCCCCGAAGGGACATTAAATAGGCGAAAGGTTACCGAATAGGAAGAATCCCGAACGGGATTACCTATATTATCGGTAATTTTACCTTGATAGTTTAAGAGAAGGGGAATAGAGATTTGGTCGGTCTCAGGGAGTTGGGTATTTATCGGTTTTTCGTTCGGAAGAATAATATCTTTTGAACCAAAGGCAAGAAGAGATAAAAATAGGGGGAGATACTTAAACATAGACACCTCCGTATTTTCATAACTATTATATAAAGAGAAATTCCTTTTGTCAATAGTGAATTTCACTTTCCGAGCGCAGGGAAATTAAAAAGAGTCGGGAAGGACTACGATTTCGGGTAATAAGGACTGGGTTGATTTAGGTGGGATGAATTGGTGGAGAGAGTAAATGGGTTACCCGAACTCGTAGTAAGCCAAGGTTTTTGGATGACCTTCCCGACTCTCTAAAATAGTAAATGCCTTGCACCATTTAATCTTGAATTGTAAAAGATTTAAAAAATTTGTCAAGGCAATTTCTCCCAACCATTCTATCCTCCTTACGAGACCTTTAACGGAAGAGGAAAGGAGACGAGCAACCGGTCTCTAAATTAGAGAGAAGAAGAAACCTTTCTTCCCAGAAGGCATTGGGGAGGAAACTATGAGAGGAATCGGGGAAGGGATTAGGAGGATAAGCCCTGGGGAAAGTAGGGGAAAAAGTAAGGAAAAAAATGCCCCTTCTTACCCCCTAGGGATGCCGTAGGGGGAACTGACCCCTATCTTTTAAGTAAAATGGATTTAAGTTATTGAAAATGAAAGAGATAAGGCAATTTTTCGCTTAATAAAAAGTTATCTCATCAGATAATTTTTTTATTGCGGAAAGGTTTATTTTTATGCCCTTGTGAGATTGGCTGTTATAAAAGGGATATTGACACTGCCCACTATTTTGGTAGAATAGGTAATGCGGATATTGGTTGTCTTCTATTCCCGAACCGGAAACACAAGGAAGGTGGCAGAAGCGATCGCTAACCAATTGGGATGTGAGATGGAAGAGATTTTTGATACGAAAAAGCGGGAAGGTTTTTTGGGCTATCTGGTTTCCGGTTGGGATGCGGCTCGGGAAAAATTGACTGTCCTGAAAGAGATAAAGAAAGACCCAAAAGAATACGATTTGGTGATAATCGGCACACCGGTCTGGTTTTTCAATATCGCCACCCCAATCCGGACCTATATCGTGCAGAATAAAGACCGACTGAAAGATGTCGCCTTTTTTGTCACTTATGGCGGTTCCGGAGGCAAAGGGGTTTTGGAGAAGATGGCGCAACTTTCTGGGAAAAGACCGGTTGCCCTCCTCTCCCTAAGGGAGAAAGAGGTTCTCACCGGAGAGTTCCTTCCCAAAATAGAAAACTTCGTAGCGGGGCTGAAAGGATAAAAGATTATCGCTGATGAAGATTTTTCGGTGGCGGATGATCTTCCCTTTTCTTTTGATTATTTTCTTTCTTCTTTCTCTCCTCTTCTCCTTAAAGAAAAGTAAAACAGCCAAGAAGAATTTTAATCTGGTGGTTGATTCCTTAAACCGGGAGATAATCTTTTCCGGTTTTTTGCAGAAGGATACGGGCTGGGTGCAACATCTGATTTATCTTGAAGGTTATAAGTGGCTAAAGAATAATTCGGCGATCGTTTCTTCTTTAAGACTCAAAGATTTTCAAGTTGCCTTTGCCAGCCTTGATTTCTATCTCTGGGATTCGCTCTGGCAGAGAACAGGGGGGAGGAAGGTTGACTTATTCATTGAAGATATCCCAGCGGAGAGTTTGGTGCTTACCGATGATAAATTAAATCTCGGAGATTTTATCTTTTTGGGTTCGCCAAATTTTGATCACTTCGCCTTGGAAGGGATTTATGCGGATTGTGAAAGGTGTCCAATCTTTGATAAAGAGAAGGAGATTTTTGAGAAGTTGTTCATTCGCCAATCGGGAAGGAGTGGTTATTATCTCAATAAAAAAAAGTTCCCCAAAAAGCAGGAATTAAAAATTATGGTGAAGATAAAGTAATGGACTATCTCCAACTCTTTCTTTTCGGTCTTATTACTTCTTTTGGACCCTGCCTCTTTCTGTGCGCTCCTCTAATTTTTCCTCTCATTTTTACCCAGCCCAAGTATTTTTCCCTTTTTTTTCTTCTTTTTCGTCTTTTCGCCTTTGTTGCCCTTTCCCTTTTAGTATTTTCTTTTGGTAATTTCCTTTTCCGATTTTTGGTCCCTAATCGGGGCTTAATTTCAATTATCGCTGGACTTTTTCTCTTCTTCCTTGGCTTCTGGTCATTCTTTGGCAAGGGCCATTTCTTTTATCCGAAAAGATTCCAATGGGAGAACCGTTATTTTTTCTCAATAATCTTGGGAATACTCTTTGGTCTTTTGCCCTGTCCTCCCACCTTAGCGGTCTTAACTTATCTTATGCTGGAAGGGAAGACTTTTCTCAATGCCGGATATATGGGTTTAGCCTTTGCCTTGGGTGAGATGATTCTTCCCCTCGCAATTCTCTTTTTCTCCCAACCCCTTCTTTATCGGATTCGGAATGAGAAGTGGCTTCAAATTTCCCCTTTTCTTTCTTTAATTCTCTTTTTCCTTATCGGTTTTCAGTTATTATTGAGAGGACTACCAAGATAAGACTAAAAAGTTTAAGAACGAGAACAAAACTCTGAGCACAAATGATGCCGAAGATGGGGATGAAAAGGAGGGAACCGAAAAAGGCAGAAAAGGCTCCACCGGTTAAATCGGCGGCGAAGAGAAGTCCAACACTTTCTCCAAGTTTACTTTGGGAGGAGAGGCAAAGGGAATTAGCCAAAGGAAACTGGAAGCCCAAAAATAAACCGGAAAGGAAAGCGGCGGCAAAGATGAGGATTTCGCCACCAATTTGGGTCAGCGGTAATTCGGTCAGGGTGAGAATCAGAAAGGAGAGGAGGAGGATGAATAACTCGTTAACTAATAAGAGGTATCTCTTCATCTTTTCCGGCCTTTGATTGGTAAGGAGGCGAAGGGAAAAGAAACCGCCCATCGTTGAGCCGAAAAGGAAGGAGGTGAAGAGGAGGGTTACCCGATTAAAGAGATAACCGAAACGCATTTGGAAGAGGTTAATCAGAAGAATGCTCTCCATCATCCCCCAGAAGCCGGTGGCAAAGAGGATGAAGGGGATAAATCTCCTCTTCTGGTGTAAGGTAGAAAGAAGGGCGAAAAGGAAAAAGAAGAGAGGGAAAAGAAGATAAGGGGTAAATGGGGTATTTTCCATTCTTTGATAGATTTTAGGCAATTTTGGGGAAGAGAGGTTGGTCAAATAGATTAAACTCTTTAAGAAGCCTTTTGGTTTTAGGTCTTGATTTATCGCTTTGACTTGGCAAGTGTCAGATAAGATTTCTTCTAATTTTTGGTAATAATGGGGGGCGAGGCGCGTCTTTAAGTATTCACGAGAGAAGACCTTGGTGGATAAATTTCTTTTAAGAAGACGGGTTTGGAAGGTATCCGGATTAAGTCCTTGTTCTTTAGGAGAGGCGATGTAGATATTGATATCACCAAAGATTAAATAGAGATAGGGAAAGCAACTCTTTAAGGTTTGGTAATGGGTTAAAATTAAATCGCGCAAGGGTTCGCTAATATAACTGAGGGAAGAAGGGGAGATGGTAACTAAAAGGCCATCTGCCTTCAATTTTTTCCGACACTCCCAATAAAACTCTTTGGTAAAGTAGCGATTGAAATTTAGGGTTAAAGGGAGGAGTTGGTTGATGATGATTAGGTCGTATCTTTTAGATGGGGAGGATGTTAAAAACTTCCGACCATCCTGATAAAAGAGATTAACGCGGGGGTCAAATAATTCCTCCCGAGTGAGTGGGAGGTTTAAGTTTTTATAGGCAGTAATTATTTTTGGGTCTAATTCCAGATAGTCCACACTGGTAATCGGATGTTTTAATATTTCTCTTATTAAGCCGCCAATCCCTTGACCGATGAGGAGGCAGGTTTTTGGTTGGGGATGGGCAAGAAGGGAGAAATGGGCTATTTCTTCAATAAAGGTAATCTCGGGATTGGGAACGGTGGAGATGGGAAAGCCATCATAGAATAGGGTGTATTCCCCTTCCTTTTTGGTGATGGTAATATTGCCGTATTTGGTATTTTCGTAATGGGTAATTTTCTCCCCTTGCCACCAGAAGGAAAGAATCGTGGGGCGCAATTTTGGTTCTAAGAAAAAGAGAGAGGTAAAGAGGGAGAAAGGGAGGAGAAATAATTGGGAATGTTTTGGCTTTAAGAGAAAAAGGATGAAGAAGTTTAGGGCGGATAAGAGAAAGGCAATCCGAAAGGGGGTGAGATGGGGAAGGAGCAGAAAATAGAGGAAAATACCACCCAGGATTGTGCCTCCATTCTCTAAGATGTAGGTCTTGCCAATTGGCGCAACTGCTTCCCTCTCTTCCTTTGCGGCAAGGATTTGGGTCGTGATGGGGAAGAGGGCGCCGTGAAGGAGACTTAAAGGGAGAACGGTAAAGAGGGAAAGGAGGAAGAGGTGGGGGAGGATTAGAATCTCCCCAAATGTAAGCCCAAAGATTTTTCGGGAAAAAAATAAGAGGAAGAGGGTTAGGGGAAAGAGTGAGGCGAAAAGAAGATTCGTGAGAAAGAAAGAGGGGAGAGGGTTATCCTTTAAGGTTTTGCTTAAAGAGAAAGAGCCGAGACTTTCCCCAATTACCCAGATACCCAAAATGAGACCAACCGCCATTTCGTTTCCCTGGGCGGTAGTTAAGATTGAACGGAGGAGAAGGATTTGGGCGGTGATGCCCGATAATCCCAGAAGGAGAATATAGAAGGGGAACATAGGCTATTCTAAAAAAGGGGGAGGAAAAGTCAAATTGGGAGGCGATTTCTTGATTTTTGGCTGGGGATTTATATAATCAGTAATGTCAGTCATCCGAGAAGAGAGGATCTGCCCTTACTACCGAAACTGTGGGGGTTGTGATTATCAAGATATAGATTACAAAGAGCAGTTAGCAAGAAAGATGAGAATGATCAGGGAGTTTTTTCCCGGGCAAGAAGTGAGAATTTTCCCTTCCTCTCCTTTTCACTACCGCAACCGGATGGACTTTGCCTTCTTTCCCGGAGGGATTGGCTTCCGGCGGAAAGGGCGCTGGGATAAATTTGTTGATGTGGAATATTGTCTTATCGCCAAAGAGAGGATTAATCAACTTTTAAGGGAGGTGCGGGAATTTTTTAGGGACGCTGACCCCTTTGATGTGCGAAACCACACGGGAACCTTTCGCTACGCGGTCATCCGAAGTGTTTTCACTTCCAGTATTTCTTTCGTAATTAATCAAGATAGTAAGGAGAAAGAAAGGGCGAGAAAGATGGTTGAGGATTTTGCCTCTTTCACCTCAGCGGAAAATATCTTAATTGTTGAAGTGCCTCCTAATACCGATGTGAGCATCGGGGATAAATATCGCCTCATTAAAGGGACGGACCTTCTATTAACTAAAATTAACGGGAAGGAGTTTTATTTTCACAGCCAGGGGTTTTTCCAGGTAAATGATGAACTGATACCCAGACTGCACCAATACGTGGCGGAGATTTTAGAAAGGTACGAGACAAAATATGCCCACCTTCTTGACCTCTACGGCGGGGTGGGGGTTTTTGGGATTATGAATCGGGAAAGGTTCCGGTCGGTAATTGTTATTGACAACCATCCAGGCTCCTTAAATTTAGTAGAAAGAAATTGTGCCCTAAATAAGATAGAGCAAATCCAACCGGTATTATTGGAAGATAGAGAGATAAGAAAACTATCCTTGGAAAAACCCCTCTTTGTAATTGCCGATCCACCCCGGGCGGGTATCCATCCCAAGGCGCTCCGCTACTTAAACGGGATGAAGCCCGAATTACTAATCTATGTCTCTTGCCACTTTAAGCAATTGGTAAAAGATTTAGAAAAACTAACTAACTTCCAGATAAAATCCCTCGCCTTTTTTGACTTCTTTCCCCAGACAAAAAATATGGAGTTGGTGGTGGAACTTAAAGGGTCATAGTCAAGATGAGCCCGAACGGTTTTAGAGGATATAAGTTGCTGGTTCGGTATTTGACCTTATGATATCCTCATCGCACTTGCCTTTTAGAACGAACTGACCTTTTTAGAGGCCTTATTTGAGAAAGAGTGGCGCCACTTCTTTTTCTGATTTGACATTATAGCCAAGTGAATGAGCATTTGACATAACTTCTTAACTTATCTATAATAGATAATGGCGAGAGGAAAAAATCTGGGCTTTCGGATACCAAAGATAAATATTATTAAAGCCTTTACCCAAAAAAGAACCCACCGGCCGACAAGGGTGGTTAAGAAGGAGAAGTATCGGCGTGCCCAAGAGAAGGCGAAGTTAAGAAGAGAGTTGAAGGAGGAGAGTTATGGAGAGGAATGAGGCGTTAAATCTGGTGCGAGAGAAGGTGAAGAATGAGAATTTAAGGAAGCATATGCTGGCGACCGAAGCCTGTATGCGGAAATTGGCAAAATACTTCGGTGAGGATGAAGAAAGATGGGGGCTCTGTGGTTTGCTTCACGATTTAGACTATGATGAGACCGCCAAGACCCCCGAAGTCCACGGTCTAAAAACGGTTGAGTGGTTAAAAGAAAAGGGGATAGAAGAAGGGATACTTTCTGCCATTTTGGCGCACAATTGCCATAAACCAACCGAGTCCCTATTAGAAAAGGCTCTGTATGCGGTTGACCCTTTAACCGGTTTGATTGTCGCCAGTGCCTTGATGCATCCGGATAAGAAATTGAATAGTGTTGATAAGGACTTTGTTTTAAGACGTTTCAAAGAGAAGAAGTTTGCCGCAGGCGCGAATCGGGAACAGATTAAAAGTTGTGAGGGGATGGGAATCTCCTTAGAGGATTTTGTAGAGATTTGTCTTAAGGCGATGCAAGAGATTGCGGCTGATTTGGGTTTATGAGATAAGTCTCTTTTAGGAGGCAATTTTTAATTATTGAAAAATGAAAGTTACTGACCCGGTCTGCGGGATGAGAATTGAAGATAAGGAGGCAAAGGTAAAGTTGGTCTATCAGGGAGTCACCTATTACTTCTGCTCGGAATGTTGTAGGGAGGCTTTTATTGAAAATCCCTCATCTTTTATTAAGAAGGAATCGCCGGTTGGGGAGCGGGCAAAAGACCCAATCTGCGGAATGGTTATCCCCAAAGAGAGATCAATCAAGAAAGAGATTGGTGGCCGGACCTATTACTTCTGCTCGGAGAATTGCCTCCGGACATTTCTATCCCCGGAGAAAGAGATGAAGGCGATGCGAACCCGGGTGAGTATCGCCTTGACCGGGGTGGTGGCTTTAGCAATCCTTCGGGCGCTTTTCTTTTTGGGACTGGCGGCTGGAGCAACAGTCCTCACTTGGGTGCCGATTAAATCTCTCCCTTGGTTCAATGGTGGGATCTGGCTATTTATTATCACCACACCGATTATTATCTTTGGGGGCAGGGGATTTTTTCTTGGTGCCTATCAGGGAATTAAAAAGCGGGTTGCCAATATGGACCTTCTTATCGCCCTCGGCACATCAACCGCCTATCTTTACAGTGCCCTGATTGTTCTCTTCCCAAAAGTCTTACCGGTAAAGGAAAAGAATCTCTATTTTGAAGTGGCGGCAATCATTATTGCCTTTGTCCTTTTGGGAAGATATATGGAAGAGATAATTAAGAAGAGGAGTTCTTTAGCCATCCGAAAGTTGCTTGATTTGAAACCGCAGACCGCCCGGGTGATCAGGGAAGGAAGGGAAATTGAGATACCAGCGGAATCGGTTATGGTTGATGAAATTGTCGTGGTGAAACCCGGGGAGAAGATACCGACCGATGGGATAATTATTGAAGGCAATTCAACGATTGATGAGAAGATTTTGACCGGAGAAAGTATGCCGGTGGAGAAGGGTGTGGGGGATGAGGTGATTGGGGGGACACTCAATAAGTTTGGCACATTTAAGTTTCGGGCAACCAGGGTCGGTTCGGAAACAACTCTCGCCCAGATCATTAAGATGGTAGAAGAGGCGCAAGGCACTACAGCACCCATTCAGAGATTGGCGGATAAGGTTGCTTCTTATTTCGTCCCGGCGGTGATTGGTATCGCCTTTCTTTCGGCTCTTATCTGGCTCCTTAAAGGAAATTCTACGACTGCGCTTTTATCGTTCGTGGCGGTCTTAATTATTGCCTGTCCCTGTGCCTTGGGTATTGCTACCCCAGCCGCTTTGCTGGTGGGAGTTGGCAAGGGAGCGGAGATGGGGATTCTGATTAGAGGGGCAGAATACTTGGAAAAGGCAGAGAAGTTAAAGACAATTGTCTTTGATAAGACCGGAACTTTGACCAAAGGGGAACCGGAGGTGAAAGAGATTGTCTCTTTCAATCAGGTTTCTACCAGAGAGATATTAAAAATGGCGGCAATTGCGGAAAAGGGCTCAGAGCATCCTTTGGCTCAGGCAGTCATTAAGAAGGCAAAACAAGAAGGGATTGAGATTCCCGAAGCAGAAGGTTTTGAAGCAATCCCCGGCTATGGGGTTAAGGTTTTTTTAAATGGTAAAGAGATTCTGGCTGGCAACCGGAAATTAATGGCGGAGATGGGAATTGCGCTCGGTGAGAAAGAGAAGATAATCTCCGATTTAGAAGAGAAAGGAAATACGGTTATGATTTTGGCAAAGGAAAAGGAGATTGTCGGTTTAGTGGCGGTGGCGGATACATTAAAAGAATTTGCCAAAGAGGCGATAGATGATTTGCGAAGAGAAGGATTAGAAATTTTTCTTTTAACTGGTGACAATGAGCGGACCGCGCAGGCGATTGCCTCTCAGGTTGGTATCGGAAAAATTATTGCCAATGTCTTGCCCAAGGATAAGGCGAAAGTAATTAGCGACTTACAAAATGCAGGTAAAGTGGTGGCGATGGTTGGCGATGGGATAAACGATGCCCCGGCACTGGCACAAGCGGATATTGGTATCGCAATTGGTAGCGGTTCGGATGTGGCAAAAGAGGCAGGCGGAATTATTTTGGTGAAGGATGACTTGCGGGATGTGGTGAAAGCGATAAGATTGAGCAAAAAGACGATGGGGAAGATAAAAGAGAATCTCTTTTGGGCATTTATCTATAACACCTTTGCGGTGCCGATTGCCGCCTTTGGACTACTCAATCCAATCGTTGCTGCGGCGGCGATGGCTTTAAGTTCCTTATCGGTGGTGACAAATTCTGCTCGGTTGCGATGGGTAAAGGTATGAGAGGATTGACTTTGAGAAGGAGAGCATTAAAATAAGTTGTTATGAAAAAGGTAAAGACTTTTCAAGAGATCATCCTTACCCTTTATGACTTTTGGCAGAAGAGGGGTTGTTTAATCTTCTCCCCTTATAACTCCGAAGTTGGGGCAGGAACTTTTAATCCGGCAACATTTTTGCGCGTCTTAGATGATAAGCCCTGGCGGGTCTGTTATGTTGAACCGTCAAAGAGACCGAGGGATGGTCGTTATGCCCAAAATCCTTTGCGGGTGCAACAGTTCTGGCAGATGCAGGTCATATTAAAACCGGTGCCGGATAATATCCAAGAGATTTATCTGAAAAGTTTGGAGGCGATTGGGGTCTCCTTAAAGGATAACGACATAAGATTCATTGAAGACGATTGGGAATCGCCAACGATTGGTGCTTGGGGTCTTGGTTGGCAGGTAGAGTTAAACGGGATTGAGATAACCCAATTCACCTACTTTCAACAGATGGGTGGAGTTGACTTAAAAGTTATCCCGGTGGAATTGACCTATGGCTTAGAAAGGATTGCGATGTTCATCCAGAAGGTTGATTCTATCTTTGATATTAAATGGGATAAAGATTATACCTGGGGCGATGTCTATCGGCAGAACGAAGAGGAGTTTTCCGTCTATAACTTAGAAGAGGCGGATATTCCTTTTCTCTTAAAGACCTTTGATGGTTACGAAAAGGAAGGGGAGAGGTTATTGGCAAAGAATCTTGTCTATCCGGGATACGATTGCGTCATTAAACTCTCCCATCTCTTTAATTTATTAGAGGCCCGGGGAGCAATTTCCGTTTCGGAAAGGACAAATTATATCGCTCGGATTAGGCGGTTGGCAAAACTCACCGCCACAAAATATTTGGAGAAGGTAAGATGCCACTCTACGAATATAGATGCTTAAATTGTAAAAAGAAGTTTGAGATTTACGCGACAATTTCCGAATACGACAAACTGAAAGTTTCTTGTCCTGCTTGTCAGAGTGAGAATATCCAAAGGATATTCAGCCGGATCAACATCAAGACCGAGAGCAAAACCGAAGAGTTTGGAGACTTGGAAGGTTTTGGGGAGTAAGATTATCACTGAATTCAAAAAAGAAGGTGATCTATGAAAAGATTTGAGGTCATTTTAACAAAATCGTATGTTGTTAAAATAAAAGCCGAAAACGGAAATGAAGCGAAAGAATATACGGAGTCATTTACGGGGGATATTCAAGATATTTCCCTGGATAAAGATAGAAAAAAGTTCAGTTTTGAAATAGAGGATATTGAGTGTAAAGTAAATGAGGCTTTTGAGGCTAAGGAGATAGAATGAAAGAAATAAAAACACAGGTATTTTTAGGTGATGGCCGAGATATGAAACAGGTGTAATATGACCCATCATAAGTTGATAATTGGAAATTGTATGAGCATGCAAGAAATTCCTGATGAAAGTGTTCATTTAGTGTTAACATCGCCACCTTATTTTAACGCTCCCTTTGATTATAAAGGGTTATTTAAAAATTATGGTCAATATTTAGGTGTCTTAAACAGAGTTGCTCG
>JBDRVQ010000015.1 GCA_039801905.1 candidate division WOR-3 bacterium
GGTTCAGATTAAATATCAGATAGGTAAAGAATCTGATTTAAACTTATTTATCTCGGATGCGAGCGGACGGATTGTTAAATCCCTATTCAAAGGAAAACAGAAACCGGGAAGTTATACCTTTACTTGGGATGATAAGGAGATTTCTCCCGGGATTTACTTCTGCACCTTGGCCACGGATAGTTTCTTACAGACTAAAAAGATAATTATTACGAAATAAAAAAGGATGTATTTTATTCAAGTTGGCAAAGAGAAAAAAATTAATCATTAAAAAATAGAGCCTCCCTTTTTACGCAATTAGGAGAAAAGGTTAGAACTTCACTTTTTGAAGTTTGACATCGCCTCTTTTTTTAATAGAATGAAGGAATGAGGAAAGTCCTCTCCTTTCTCCTCTTTCTTTTTAGCGATTTTCTCTTTTTATCCCTCGCCTTCTTTTTTGGCTTCCTTTTAAGGAAGCATCTCTTCTACCGTTTCTTTTTATCATCCTATACCTTCCCCTTTTCGGTTTTTTCCACCCGTTACTATTTTTTCCTACTTTTTCTCTTCATTTTCACTTATGAAGGTCTCTATACGAAGATTTACACCCCGGAGGAGGAATTAAAAAGAATTTGGCGGGGGCTTTTCATCTTCTTCTTAGCGATTTTGGGTTTTGCCTTTTTCACGAGGATTGCTGGTTTTTCCCGCTTTATCATTGTCACCTCTTTCTTCTTCTCTTTAATCCTTATCCCTCTTGAGCGCTGGGTTATGAAATCCTTACTCTTTCGTCTCCGTCTCTGGGGCAGAAGATTATTTTTAACCGGGGAAGGGGAGATTGTGGAAAAGGTCCGTCGGGAATTATTGAGGGATAAAGGGGTAATAATTGGGGAGGAAAAGAAAGAAGGGGTAATCATCGCCAAAAAGGAGATTAAGCCAGATGATTTAATTCCTTACTCCCCACCGGCAATAAAGGAAATATTTCTCTTCACTAATGAGCCTTTCCTTACCGCCTACGAAGCAGGGATTGAAAGGATAGGCACACTCCTCTTTATTAAATTGAAATATAATCTTCTCTCCCCGGCGAACCTTTTCTTAAAAAGGGTTTTGGAGATTATCTTTTCCGTTATCATCTTTTTACTCTTTTCCCCTTTTTTCCTGCTCATCGTCATTTTGGTGAAATTGACGAGCCGGGGTCCGGTATTTTTTAAGCAGGAGCGAGTGGGAGAGGGGGGAAAGAAGTTTCTCTGCTGGAAGTTCCGGACGATGAGGGAAGGGCTGGTGGAAGAGAGGAAGATAAAAGGCGATAATTTCCTCCAATTGAAGGGATACGAAGTGGGAAGGATGAGAGGCGATGAAAAACGGTTGACCAAAATTGGGAAGTTCCTCCGCCGGACGAGTCTTGATGAGTTTCCCCAATTTTTTAATCTCTTCGCCGGGGAGATGTCTTTAATTGGTCCCCGTCCTTATCTGCCGGAGGAGTTGGCTTATGCCGGCCGGTATTATGAGGTGATAACTAAGGTAAAACCAGGAATTACCGGTCTCTGGCAAATTTCCGGAAGGGCGGATTTGTCATTTGAGGAGAGATTTTTATTGGATGAATATTATGTGAAGAATTGGTCGATCTGGTTAGACTTATATATCCTCTTAAAAACCTTCTGGGTAGTTTTAAGAGGGAAAGGAGCGTATTGATGAAAAGAAAACTTTACACGGAAGAACATGCCCGCGCGGGCTTAAAAGAGAAACTGCCAACAATTGAAACCTTCCCTTCCCAATTTGAGAATTATGAGATTACGATTGAGATTCCAGAATATACCTCTATCTGTCCCAGAACCGGTCTTCCCGATTTTGGCAAAATTACGATAAGATATATCCCCAATAAGAGATGTGTTGAACTCCGTTCACTAAAATACTATATCCTCGGCTATCGGAATTTGGGAATATTCTATGAGAATGCGGTGAATCGCATTCTGAAAGATTTCGTGAGGGCCTGCCGGCCGAAATGGTGTCAGGTGCGCGGCGAGTTTAATATTCGGGGGGGGATGAGAA
Source organism: candidate division WOR-3 bacterium (assembly GCA_039801905.1). Classification (NCBI taxonomy): domain Bacteria; kingdom Pseudomonadati; phylum Caldifarciminota; species Caldifarciminota bacterium. Next base: position 2,020 of record JBDRVQ010000015.1, read on the forward strand.
GTATTATTGAAGTAGAATATCCCCGAAAAAGGAGGAGAGATGAGAAAAAGGGTTAAGCAGGGAAAAATTCTTCTGATCCTCCTTCTCTTTTTTAGTTGTGATAACCTTTTCCCCCCAGAGGATTATCAACCTTCTGGTAGCCCCTTTTCCCTCAATTCGGGAATTGATTGCTTGGGGATAATGAGTAGTGATACTCTTTATTCTCCTTCGGGTGCCTTTACTTTAGAATTAAGAGTGAAAGCCTCCTCAGAAAAGATGGATACCTTGCCGGCGGGCTTATTTTTTCTCTCTTCCGAAAAGAGTAAGAAGGATATGATTATTGTGAAAAATTTTCCGATTAATGCCTTTCCTTCGGAAAGGGTCTATACCCTCCCGGTTTTTGGGGTCCAGAGAAGAAGAGAAATCCCCGCCGCGACCAATTATCTTTTCGGTCCGGTTACGGACGATCCAGATTTGCAACGGATAATTGAGATATTAAAAAAGAAGAGAATTGAAGGAAGGAATGTCTCCTTGGTGCAATCCGCCATTTATCGGCTGACCGATGGGGAAGAATTAACGCCCGGGCTTTTAGATACCTTAAATAGCCTCCCTGAGGAATAGTCATCTTTTGGTTTTACCAGCCAAGAGGCAACTCTTTTTAATAAATCTCTTCTCTCTCCCCATCTGGTAGGTAATGGTGATAATATAAATCCCTCTGGGTAATAATTTCCCATTATCATCCCGACCGTCCCAAAAAATCTCCTCACTTTTTTCATATTTACCTTGATAAATCCTTTTTACCTTCCTTCCTTTAAGATTAAAGACTTCAATCGTTAAATCGCTTCCCTCGGTTAAGGAGAGGTAGATATAAAGGGAGTCGTCTTTCCCATCATTATCGGGCGAGAAGACCGGGGGGAAAATGAGAATCTCTTCTCTTTGGTTGACAAAATAAACAGTTAAGAAGTTATTGGCTGTATCTTTGTCCTTAGGACAAAAGAGAGAGGCTTTGACCTCCAACCGGCCGGAGGGGAGAGTTTCGGGAAAGAAGAAGAGCACGGTTTCCCTTTTTGGTTCCAGGCTTTCCCCCACAATTTTCCCAATGGCCGCGCCATTTACCCGGAATCTAACCTCCCAGTAACCACAATCCGCATAGGAGGGATTTTTTAATCTAACGGAGAAAGATACCTTCTCCTTTTTTCTTACCATCAGGTTGGAGATTTCCGGGTTGATATAAGTGAGGGAGGAGTTCTCTCTTCCGGGGGTAGAGCCAGAACTGTCAAGGGATTCAATCCAGTTCTCTAAACTGTCCGGTTTAGTGGGATGAATCCTTTCTAAGGAGAAACCATCTTTGGTTGGGCGGGGAAAGGAAAATGTGGAGGTGATTGAGGAATCCGGAGAATAGAGGATTAAAGAGTCGTTCATTGCCAACTCATCACCGATGGTCGTATTGCCAACTGTTAACACGATTAGACTTTCTGGGAAGTCGTAGGGCATAACATATTCTCCATTTCCGGTTTGAGTATATTCTAAGTCCAAAATTAGGGCATAGGTCTTGGGGGGGAGAATTGTGGTATTGATTTTTAATTTTGGGTATCTTTGTAAGATTAGAGAATCCCGCCAGGAAACGATAGTATCCCAGGCGTCAAAATCTGAGATTCGCCAGCCTAAGAGATTAAAGGTATCTTGCGAGTTGTTATACAATTCAACAAATTCATTCCGGTCTTCAGGAGAGCCTGGTCCGGTTTTCCCTTTGGGATTGGCCATAACTTCATTAATGACCACCTGTTGAATTAAGAGAAGAGAAAAGAGAAACACTATGCCGGGAGAGGACAATTACTTTTTTTATTATCAATTAAAAAGGGAGATCATCAATATTCTCTTCTGGGATTTCAATCTCCTCTGGGACTTCTGGGGCTTCGGTGGGTGGGACCTTATCAAGAATCTGAACACGCCGGGCAATAATTTCTACGACATATCTCTTTTGCCCTTGTTGATCGGTCCAATCCCGACTTCTTAATCTCCCTTCCACGATGACCGCGCTCCCCTTTTTAATTCGTTCCCCACAGAGTTCCGCACTCCGGCTGTAGGTGATGACATTAAAAAAACTGGAGACTTTTTTCCACTCCCCTGTCTCCTTATCCTTTATATTCTCATCGATCGCAATGCGAAAATTACAGACCGGTGTCCCTTTTGGGGTATAACGGAGTTCCGAATCCTGGGTGGAACGTCCCATTAGGACCACATAATTGAGATTTCCCAATCTTATTTCTGCCATTTTCTCCTCCTATCCTTTTAATGCCCCTTCTACCTTGAGAAAGGCACTTCTCAGAATTTTCTCATTGTGTCGGAGGTTTTCTTCAATCTTCTTTAAGGACTCAGGTAGGGCGGAAAAGCGGATGAAGAGGTAGTAACCCTCGTCTATCTTCCTTATCGGATGAGCGAATCTCTTTTTCTCAATTTTCGTAATCTCCGGTTCCTGCACGCCGCAAGTAAGAAAGAGATTCTTAAACTCGTTAGCCAATTCCTCCACTGTCTCTTGGCTTAATTTCCCAGAGACTATTAAAACCGATTCGTAAACATTCATAGTTTCATTATATTTAATAAACGCTCACTGTCAAGTTGCAAGCGTTAATAGTGCTCATGACTACTCTAGGACCCTAGTTTTAGGAATACTCCAAAAGGCTTTTCAAAGCAGTGGACTACCAAAAACTTTGACAAAATCTTTAGGATTATGCCTAAATCCATCTTAAACCGAAAGGGAAGGATTTATGCCTGTGGCTGGGTATAAGGTCTTAGGGATATGCAAAATCCTTTTAATAAAACCCCTCCGGCGATAGAAAAAATGGAGTTAATCCGGGGGACAGTCATTGGATGGATGACGAATATTTTTATATCCCTTATGTGAAAAAGATAAAAGATAAAATGAGTTTATTTCTTCTTGCCTACCCGCGGAGCGAGGTCTCGCCAAAGGCGGTTAGATATTATAATAGAGAAAGACAGCATTTCGGTAAAGAATTGAATGGTATGAGACCGGAGGAGTATCTTAGAGAAACGCTTCCGGGAATTGATCCGGACATTTCTTTATTTCCTCCGGTATTTCTAGATAAGATAGAACTTTCCGACTCTTGGGGTGGTCACGATCTCTGTAAACAGTACAGCTTTTATTTCGGCTAAAATCTCCTTCCGATTTATCATTATCGCCAAATGAAACCTTAGCTTGATTTTTTCCAAAATTATTGTACAATAATTTGTAGAAGCGATAAGCCTTTATGGAGGCTTATGTGGAGGTGAATAATGAAACATTCACTGATTTTTCTCTTGCTTCCTTTTATTCTCTATCCAATCGCCTTTGGAAGTTGGATAGACCTCGGGGGGTGAATCTGACAAATCGCTGGATATAACCCTCCTGAGTGACGATAGATCCGGCCGCCGATTCCGCGTCACAATCTACGGATTTTACCTAGATACCGTGTATATTGAAGGAAAATCTTTCTCTTCCATCTCCCTTCCCACCGCCTCTTACCCTTTGGAAAAGGGGAATCCCGAAATTCCAAAATTGGAAGTGAGCGTTATAATTCCAGATGAGGGTGGAGTCGAATGCCAAATCTTAGATGAAGATACAGTGATGTTTGATATCTTACCAGTAGCCCCCTCTAAAGGTTCCCTTCTAAGGAACGTTAATCCGGAAACTATCCCTTACACCTTTAACGAGATTTACGAAAGCGGGGAATGGTATCCAGTTAATCCTTATGAATTACGCGAGCCTTTTGGTATTCGGGATTATCGTGGTATCACCATCCGCTTGAATATTTTTCGACATAATCCCGCCTTAAAAAGGTTGAAAGTAGCGAGAAACTTTGAAGTTATCGTCACCTATGAAAAACCTCAATTGGTTTATAGAGATAGTATATCAGAGAGTTTCTGGGAGATTTACGATGACCTCTTTCTAAACTTCTCGCCAAACCGCTACGGGGTTCTTATGCACGGCATAAGGATGACGATAATAACCCATTACGCATTTTACAATGAAGCGATGCGTTTAAGGGAATGGAAGATGAAAAAAGGAATCATCGTCCGAGAGGTTCACAGTGTATCTTACCCAACCGCTGACTACATCAAAAATTATATCTACGACCAGTACCTGGCAGGTGTTGACTACTTCTTGTTTATCGGTGACTTAACCCATATCCCATCTTTGAGGGAGGAAGGTTGGCTCTCCGACCCACGCTATGTTATTATATATCCGAACTCTGAGGACCCGTATCCTGATGCCTTCATCTCCTGAATCTCCGGAATGACCATCCAGGAGATAAGAAACCAGATTGATAAGATTCTCTACTATGAGAGACTTTCACCGCTTCCCTCCTCTCTTGACTGGACGGAAAAGGCGCTGGTAATGGCAAGCCACCAAAGCGGTGGTTCATCACACCCTATACCTGACTCGGTCCATAAAAATAATATGAGAGAAAGGCTCTTCCGGAAATACAGACTCGTTGATAAACTCTATGACTACGCGGCTATTCCAAGTAATGTCAAACAGATATTGGAAAATGGTAGAGGTTTTTTAAACTTTCTGGGTCATGGTGACCCGACCAAATGGTTCTTCCGAGACCCTCCTGTTAACCCGGTATTCAGTATAGAAGATGTGAATACCCAACAGAACCCCTATCTCCTTCCCATTATCTTCTCTGTTGCCTGTGATGTTGGGCAGTTCAGTTATAACCCCTGTTTTGCCGAAGCATGGCTTCAACAACCCGGAATGAGAGGGGCTGTTAGATTTTGGGGCTCATCGGCTCCACAGCCATGGGTAGAACCGATATGGGCAGATAGTGTGGCAATCTTTTCCTTAACTTGCGACCCGGGGAGTATCTACTTCCCGCGCACTCTGGGAAAGGTTACTTATTGGGGAGTGTTTAGTATGCTCCAGCATAATTTCCCTCAGGGGGCTTACACAGCTAAAACCTGGCACCTCTTTGGTGATGCCAGTATGGAGGTGAGGGTAGGGAGGCAGACCCGACTTCTCGCGGAACATAGTAGATTTGCCATCCCCGGAAGGACATTTTTAGTTTTTGTCGTTAATACCAGAGACGGTCTCCCCTGCCAATATGCCGTTGTCTGTCTCTGGAAAGAGAACGATAATTATATTTCTTGCAAATATACTGATAGATACGGAAAAGTAAATTTTATCCTTCCTGCGGAACTTAGTCCGGGTAGGATATATGTGACCGTGAGTAAACTGAATACGATTCCTTATGAGGGAATAGCCGAGATTATACCGACCAATGTAACTTGTGAGAAGGCAACCTATCCAAATCAAGGAGAGTTGTTCGCAATTGATCCAGGTAACGGAAATTTCCACATCGTCTATAATACCGGAGAAGATATCGTCTATCGGAAATCTACCGATAAGGGCGCGAGCTGGGGAGATGTTATAGAAATTGATTCCGGCTCTTACCCCTCCCTTGCGCTTGATTATTCTAGGATGCCGAGAATTACTTATCTGAAAAATGATACGGTATTCTGTAAGACCTTAAACTCTGATAATACCTGGCATAAGACGGTTGTTTTTGGTGGTGATGGGAATATAAAACCAGGTCCACCAGTAATTACTCAAACTTATCTACCGGAATTCACTGACTATTCTTACTGTATCTTCCCGATAAAGAACCTCTCAGAAGGGACAGGAAAAATCTACTTATCTATCTTTAATGTGAATGAAGATATAGGATCAGAACCAGAAGAGGTTGTGGGTGGTATTGGTCTAAAATCTCCGTCAATCGCCATTACCCCTGGTGATATTATCCATATCGTTTAGGAAAAAGAAGGTGAAATCTACTATCGGTTCGGTGAGAAGGATTCAAGTAATGAACTTATCTGGTCGGATATTTATAATATCTCAGAATCGCCTGAGGTTATATCGGAAAATCCAACGGTTGAAGCCTATGGTGAATATGTGATCGTGGCTTGGAAGGAAGGAGAACTGGGTGAGATTTATAAAAGGATAAGAAATCTCGCTCAATCTTCTCTTCCAACCTGGCCGCCGGGCTGGTCAGGGATTGAGAATATAAGCCAAAGTCCAGATAAAGAGTCAGACTATCCGGTTATCTCAACCCCTGATGTTATTGCCTGGCAGGAGGAGATTGATTCCTTGAATTATGAGGTCATCGCTTGGATTAAAGGCTCTCTGGTAAATATGAGTGAGACCGAGAACTCATCAAAATATCCCCATATTTCAGTTGAGCCACCAGCTGTTTCTGCTTCTGATGGGGCAATCATAATTGACCCGAAGGTAGTAATAAATGCAATCTGGACCGAAGAAATTATTCCGGAAACTTTATATGAGGTTAGATTTAGAAGATATGAATATACCCCAACCTCGTCGGTAGCGACAGAATATATTTCCGTCGCCGTTGGCGATAGCGTGGTTTCGCCTTATTGCAAACAGAGGGACGGCGCAATCAACTATGGTGAGTTTACTTGTGATTACAGTTCTTCTTCTTTGATTTATAACCTTCCCTATCTTAACCCAAAGGCAAGTTATCTTTTAAGGGCGGTCGTCTATAAGGAGACACCAAGAATTTGGCGGGAAGAGGTTCATCATATCCCGGAGACATTAAATATCATCATCCCAAAAGAGACCTATGAGAATGACTTGGCGATAAGAAAAGAGATTGAAAGGATTGTTGGTACTTATGCCTTAATTGCTGACTTATTAAAGGTTTATGAGGTAAGTATTCCAGAATCCCTGCCAGGTGGTGGTCAGGGTCTTAAAACTGGAAAGATTTTAGGGCCGGCTTTATATCAGAATAGACCGAACCCATTTAAGGGTTTAACGAAAATCCCCTTCTCTATTCCCAAAGAAACCTATGTCTCACTTTTAATCTATAATGCCTCCGGAAGAGAGGCGAGAATTTTGCTTAGCGAAAGGATGAGGCCGGGTAATTATAATTTGAATTGGGATGGAAGAGACGCAAGAGAAAGAGAATTACCACCGGGGGTCTACTTCTATCGTCTATCAACCGGAGACTTTCGGGAGATTAAGAAAACTATCCTTTTGCGATAGTTAAAAAGAAGGGGTTATGGAAAGATGAAAAGGTATTCAATTCTCCTCTTTTTCATCTCCTTAGCGGTTGCTCAAGAGATAGTTTGGATTAGGACTTTTAGAGCAATTGTTACAAGACCCGATATTGCGGTTGACAGTAGAAGTAATATAGTTGTCGTCGCCTATCCTTATCTTAGGAAATATAGTTTAAGCGGAGAATTGTTATGGGAAAGGAGGATAAACTTTGGCGATAGCTCACGTGGACCAAGGATAGATTTGGATGGTGGGGACAGCATAATCGTCGGAGGATACGGAGCCCCTACTCATCATGATAGCTGGGTAATAATGAAATGGACACCGGAGGGAGAGACCTTATGGAAGCGACTGATTGGGTTCCACCCCGATTCTCTGGCTTACCTTACTGATGTAGGGGTTGATAATCAAAATAATATCTTAGTTACAGGCAATATACCCGGAACTTATAAAAGTATGTGGCTCACTTATAAACTCTCTCCGGATGGCGAAATTAAATGGGTGAAAACTTTCACCTCCCAATGGGGACCTGATTGCCCAACTGGTATCTGTTCTGATGATTCCCTTAATGTGATAGTTGGGGGAGAGCGGGGAATTTTAGGAATTCCCCGCTCTTGGTATCCTCAGGTATATAAATATTCTAAAGATGGTGATAGCCTCTGGGTGGTGTATTGTGATGATACAATCCATCACAATTATCTTGTTGGCGAACTCAATGTAACTTAATGTAGATAAATTCGGAAATGTCATCCTGCCGGGAGAAGAGACAGGTTATCCTCCTACCAGTGTCTACACCTTTCTATTTAAGTATGACCCCCGGGGTAACACTCTGTGGAGATGGTTTGATAGAAGGAGGGTATGGGTCTCCGGCTTCTCTTCCTGTGTGACCGATACCGCAGGGAATATATTCACCGCCGGCTTAAAGGTTCATCGTCCATATCCTTATGATACTATATTTATGGAGGTATGGAAATTTAGCCCAGAAGGAGAATCAATCTGGGTATTCCCCTACCTTTTAGGCTCCACTTTCACTGCCGGATATCCCTGGTTTGAGATTGATTTGGATAGGGAAGGGGATATAATTGTTGCCGCACCCAAGGAGACCCTTGTCTATCTTTTCAAGATTACCGAGCGAAGTATTACTCCGGAGGATAGAAGGAGGATTTCAAGGCAACCACTTTGCCCAACTCTCTTCTTAAAGAGAGATACTAAGATGAAATTCTTTCTTAATGAAATCTATGACCGAACCGGTAGACTCCTCCTGAGAGACAATAGAGAAGAAGGATTCTTAAATACCCTCCCAGAAGGAATTTACTTCCTCAGGGGGGATGAAGAAAGGAAAAAATTTATAAAGGTTATCCTTTTGGACTGAGGCAGGAAAGGATAAAAGGGTGTCGCGTTGACTTTTCGTATTTCTCATTTATAATACATTTTAATAATAAAAAATAAAAGGAAGGAAAAATGCCAACCTTTTTCTCTCTAATCGAAGTAATTGAAATGGCTATTGCTGTGGAAAAAGCCGGGAGGGTTTATTACGAAGAAGTGGCGAAAAGGACAAAAGACCCGGAAATGAAAGATTTATTCTCTTTTTTGGCTAACGAAGAGTTGAAGCACGAAAGGCGGTTTCGGGAATTGGGAGAAAGGATAAAGGCTTCTCCTTACTCCCTTCCTGGGAAGTGGGAGGAAATCCAACCTTATCTTCAAGTGATTACTGATTCCCATTTCTTTACCGGGAGTGAGAAGGTGATAAAACAGACCGAAAAGGCAAAAGAACCGAAGGAGATTCTGGAATATGCTATCCGGTTTGAAAAAGAGACGATCCTTTTCTATCATGAAATTTTGGGTTTGGTGAAAGAAGAAGACCAGAAAATCGTTCAGGAGATTATCGCCGAAGAGAGGTCGCACATTAAGAAGTTAGGTGAGATTTTAGTCAAGTATTGAAAGATGAGAGAAGTTTGTCAACCAATCCTATTCGCCATTGGTGAAGAGAAGAAGGCGCTTATCACTTATTTACGATTTGCCTACCAGACGAAAAATCCCAAAGGAAAAGATATGTTTATCCGGTTGGCAATGGATGAGTTTGAACATATGGAAGGTTTATCCGCCGAACTTATTTCCTTAGAAAGGAAAGACCAGTGGTGTCCTTACGAAATTCCGGTCTCCGAAGTGGAAAATTTGGTCCCCAGACTCTCAGGGAAGGAGATAGAAACGGAAGGGGAAAAAGGCGTTGATGACTTAACCGCTTTAAGAGTTGCCTTAAAGTTGGAAGAGTCCGCGATAAAATTCTACCGGGGAGAAAAAAATAAGGCGGAAGATGAGTTTGCCCGCAAATTTTGGCAAAGGCTGGAAGAGATGGAAATTGCCCACTACGATTTAATCCAAGCGGAGATTGATAATATCACCAAGACCGGTTTTTGGTTTGGCATAAGAGAGTTTACCGTGGAGGGAGAAAGATGAGAGAACTAACACCCTTAGAAGTTTACGGGATAGCGATCCGCTCCGAGATTTCGGCTCGGGATTATTACGAAAGGTTGAAAAATCGGTTAAAAAAAGATATGGCACCCTTACGGGAAAAATTGGAATTTCTGAAAGGGGAAGAGGAAAAGCACCTCCGCCTTCTCACTTCCCTTTACCAAAAGGCTTTCCCCAAAATCCCCCTGCGTCTTCCTAAAAAAAGTATCGCCCCTTTGCCCAAAATTCCCTTAAAGGGGAAAATCTCTCTTTCCTATCTTTTAGAGAAGGCGATGGCCGCCGAACTCGCCTCCGAAGAATTCTACAAGTCCGCCGAAGAAAAATCCGAAGAGGAAAATACGAGAAAGGTTTTTTCCTATCTTGCCAGTATGGAAAAGGGGCACTATTTCCTCTTAAAAGCGGAATACGATTTAATCAATACCTTCGCCGATTATGATTCCTTTAAGAAATTTTCTTTGGAACATTTAGGACCTTAAATGAGAAGGGTCTATTTGGACCACCAGGCGACAACTAAACTCCATCCCGAAGTGAAAAAGGTTCTAATAGAAAATTTAGACCTCTTCGGCAATCCCCAGACAATTTATTACGAAGGGCGTCAGGCAAAAGAAGCCTTAGCCGAAGCAAGAAGAGAGGTGGCAGATTTAATCAATGCCGAACCAGAGGAGATCTTTTTCACTTCTTCGGGAGCAGAGAGTAATAATTGGCTGATAAAGGGAATTGCGGAAACCTATGAGGGAAGAGGAAAGCATATCATATCTTCACCGATTGAACATCTTTCCATTATTAACCCCTTACGGCGATTAGCCAAAGACGGATTTTCGATAACCTTTCTCCCAGTTGATAAATACGGTCTGATTGACCCAGAGGAGGTGAAGAAGGCGATAAAGAAAGATACGATTTTAATCACCATCCAATCTGCCTCCAATGAGATCGGCACCATCCAACCGATTGCCGAAATCGGAAAGATTGCTGAGGAGCATAAGATTTTCTTTCATACCGATGCGGTAGCCGGTGCTGGTATTCTAAAAATTGATGTGAAAGAAATTAAGATCTCCGCCCTCAGCCTTTCCGCCCATACCTTTTACGGACCGAAAGGGGTGGGTGCGCTTTATCTTAAAAAAGGTGTAAGAATTTCCCCCTTAATTGAAGGGGGTAGCCAGGAAGGAGGGAAGAGAGCGGGGACGGAGAATCTTTTGGGAATTATCGGAATGGGGAAAGCTGCTCTCATTGCCAAAAGGGAAATGGAAAATAGGGAGAAAAAGTTAAAACCATTAAGGGATACCCTAATCCGAGAAATCCCTTCCCGGATGGAACGGGTTTATCTTACTGGTCATCCGACAATCCGTTTGCCGAACCATTGTAGTTTTTGCGTGGAATTCATTGAAGGGGAAGCGATGCTTCTCTTCTTAGACGAAGAAGGGATTGCTGCTGCCTCTGGTTCCGCCTGTACTTCCCAAACTCTAAAATCATCCCATGTCCTCGCCGCCCTCGGGATTGAACCTGCTTTAGCCCAAGGTTCCATCATTTTCACTTTGGGAGAAGAGAATACCGAAGAAGACATCTTCTACCTTTTAGAAAAATTTCCCCCCATCGTCGGAAGATTGAGAGAGATGTCCCCTCTTTATGCTAAATACTTAAAAGAGAAATTGTCCGCCTGAGGCGGAAAAGGAGGAATAGGATGTATTCAGAAAAGGTAATTGAGCATTTCAAAAACCCAAGGAATGTCGGAGAGATTCCGGATGCAGATGGCGTTGGGGAAGTTGGCAATCCGGTCTGTGGCGATATGATGACCTTTTATATCAAAGTGAAGGATGGTGTCTTAGTTGATGTGAAGTTTAAGACCTTCGGTTGTGGGGCGGCGATTGCGGTCTCCAGTATCGTCTCCGAAATGGCGAAAGGAAAAACAATTGAAGAAGCATTAAAAATTACTCGGGATATGGTCGCCAAAGAGTTGGGGGGTCTGCCTCCCAATAAACTCCATTGCTCAAATTTGGGGGCGGATGCCCTCCACAAGGCGATTGAAGATTACTTGAAAAAACAGGAAAAAAGCAAAAGGGAGGGTTAGGGATATGAAGAGAAAAGAGAAATGTCAATGTCCATTTTGCCAGCAAGAAATCTTTTATGATGACCTGATCTGCCAGACCTGCGGGATGGCATTCTTTCTCTGCTCTTGTGGTCAACTCGTTTCCCAAAAAGATAAGTGTTGTCCAAAGTGTGGGGAAAAAGTAAAGGAAAAGGAGTAGATATGAAAAAGTGGCAATGCACAATTTGTGGTTATATCTACGACCCCCAAAAGGGGGACCCAGATAACGGAATTCCACCCAATACCCCATTTGAGAATTTGCCGGATAACTGGGTCTGCCCGGAGTGTGGGGCGGAAAAGGATATGTTTGAGGAATTGGAAGATTAAAAGCAACAAGAGAAGTTGGCGTTGACATTTTTCTCTTTTGCTTTATAATCAAAAAGTTAGGAGGAGATATGAAACAGATATTAGTATTTTTATTTTTTCTCGTTTCCTTTTCTTTATGGGGAAAAGAAATTTACTCTCCGGGTGAAATTATTGTGGAGTTTGCACCCGAGGTTCGTGCCCAGTTGTCCCGGGAAAAGAATAACTCCCTCTCTTTTTCTGACGGCATCATCCTCACTGGTTTACCCAAGGTGGATGAGTTAAATCGGAAATATTCGGTAATCGCGGCTCGCCCCGCTGCCCGGAAAATTACCCCCCTCGTAGAAAAGTATAATCTTGACCTCTTATATCTCTTTATTTTTGCCGATAAGGAAATTGAAATAGAAAAGGTGATTAAGGAGTATAAGGCGCTAAAAGAGGTAAAAGATGTTTTACCCAATTACGGCTTTCCCGTAGATAGGATTCCCAATGATCCCCTCTTCGGCAACCAATGGCATCTACCCAGGATGATGTGTCCGGAAGCCTGGGACTTCACTACTGGTGATACCAATGTGACTCTTGTCGTCATTGACCAAGGGGTTGATTATGGCCATCAAGATTTAATCGGGAGTTTCTGGGTAAACCGGGCTGAAGACTTGAATGGTAATGGTCGTTTTGATACCTTTCCACCACCGGAAGGTGATTTAGATGGTGTTGATCAAGATGATAATGGCTATTATGACGATGTGATTGGCTTTGATATGGTCGATGGGGAACCAAATCCGATGCCGGACCCCGGTAGCGACCACGGAACAATCTGCCACGGTATTGCCTGTGCCCGAACCGACAATGGAGTTGGTGTAGCATCAGTTGGTTGGCAAGTGCGAGGGATGAATCTCCGCTGCGGAACTGGTGGTTATATTTATATCTTTCCGGCAATTTCTGGCATCATTTATGCCGCCCAGAATGGTGCCTTTGCCATTTCTAACAGTTGGGGTGGTAGCAGTTATATCCCGCAAGTCAATTCCGCAATTCAGTTCGCCTGGGAGTCGGGTTGTGTCATCTCCGCCTCCGCTGGTAATGAGTATTCCGGCGGGGCACCCCGTTATCCTGCCTGTTACGAACATGTAATTGCCACTGCGGCCAGTGACCGTAACGATTGGCATTCGGTTTGGGGAGGCGGCCAACAGTCAAATTATGCGGATTGGGTTGATGTCTCCGCCCCTGGGAGTGGTGTTTTAACGACAACCAATAACAATGGTTACGGTGCCTATGATGGAACATCAATGTCTTCCCCTTGCGTTGCTGGTCAAGCCGCCTTAATGAAAGCCGCTTTTCCGGCGATGACTAACGATGAGTGTACAACAAAAATCTTCTTAACCTGTGACCCTATGCCTGATACCCTTTATGCACAAGGACTTTTGGGACACGGGCGGATTAATGTTGGTAAAGCAATCCTCTCCTCGGTTTGGTGCCACCTTACGGTTTTGGATTTCCGGATTAACGATGCCAGTGGGAATAATAATGGTGTACCCGAACCCGGCGAAATCTGCGCTCTAATCGTCACCTTAAAAAATGCCAGTGGTTGGCAGAATGCGGAAAATATTACCGCTCATCTGACAACCAGTAACCCATTTATGGAGATTATGAAAAATTCCGCCAGTTTTCCCAATATTCCAGCAGGAGGCACAGGCTCTTGCTCCCAGGATTCATTTGTCTTCCGCTTACAGGCAGCCGCCCCACCCCAAAAAGTGAAATTTTTAATGACTAAAAACTCAAATCCCCGCTCTTTATATCTAATTGATACCCTAAATATCACTTGTGGTTTCCCGCGGGTAATTTTGGTTGATGACGATGCGGGGCAGAATTACGAACGATGGTATAAGGCGGCCTGTGACTCCTTAGCGGTTCTCTACAAATTACACGAAATTGCTACCCAAGGTGTTCCTGCTGCGGAAACCTTAAGGCGTTACCCAGTAGTCATCTGGTGGACCGGCTTAGATAGCACAACGAGCCTCACCGCTCAGGAAAGGACGGTCTTACAAAACTACCTGGATAATGGAGGTAAACTCTTTATCTCCGGAGCAAATATCGGTCAGCATATCGGAAGCGAACCCTTCTACACCAATTATCTGAAAGCGCAATATGTGGCAAATCATTCGGGGGTGATTTATATTTACGGTGTCTCCGGTGACCCAATCGGGGGCGGTGATTCAATTGTCGTTGGTGGTTCGGGTGGTGCCAATAACGGGAGAACCAATGATGTGATAAACCCAACCGGGGGGGCAATTGCTACTCACTACTACCGCGGCACACCGACATCCTATGCCGGAATTAGATACGAAGGAAGTTATAAATTGGTTTATTTCGCTTTCCCATTTGAAGCGGTAAATTACACCAGCCGGTATGTCCAGAAACCGGAACTTTTGAGAAGAATTCTTCTCTACTTTGGTGAACAACTCCCTTACGGGTTAGAGGAAGAAAAGAAGGAAGAGTTAACCCAAAAAGAGATGAAGAGATTTTTATCTCTTAATTCCAATCCCTTCTCTAAGGACGGGATAATATCCTTCTGTCTACCATTCTCCCTTCCTCTACGGATTGAACTTTATAATGCCAGCGGACAACACATTCAAACTGTCTATTCCGGGGAGGGAAAATCCGGTTTGGTAAGGATTCCTAACGGTTTGAAATCAGGCATCTACTTTTTTGAACTTAAAACACCCTTCAATAAGGAGAGGATAAAAGCGGTTAAGATTAAAGATTAGCGACCAAGAAAGAGTCTTTCCGCTAAAACTCTCGGTAGCCCGGCCTCCAATATCTTTTGGGCGGCGGTTTTGATATCGTATTTTAATTTGATAAACTTAAAACTCTTCCGATTTTGGTCATAAATACCGAAGGTGGCGCAGGGATTGCCATCCCGGGGCTGCCCAACACTCCCGACATTTATCAGATACCGCTTACCATCTTCAATTAAAAATTCCTCTTCTCTGATTAACCGATAGTTTCGGTCACTTTTCTCAACAGCAAAAGGGATGTGGGTGTGACCGATGACACAGATCGGTTCGGTAAAAAAACGAAATTGATATTTCGCCTCTTCCAGAGAAAATATGTACTCCCAACTCTCGGGAGAATGGGGTGAAGCGTGGCAGATGTAGAAAGGAGGGAAACGTTCTTTGAGGCGCAAGGGGGCAAGATAGGCAAAGGCTTCTTTATTTAAGTGCCTTTTGGTCCAAATAATTGCCTCCTGGGCAACTTCGTTAAAATATCGGATCGGGGTTTTATCTAAGACCCCGGCATCATGATTTCCTAAAACGATATGGAGATTTTTAATTTTGGCTAAGGAAGATAAACATTCATAAGGGTTGGCACCATACCCAACGACATCTCCACAACAGATAACTGAGGAGCACTTAGCCTCTTTAATATAATTTAGAACTACTTCTAATGCCTCCCAGTTGGCATGGATGTCAGAGATGATTGCGATCTTCATTCTTTCCAATAGTATTCTGGTAGATGCCATTTAATACCCCATTGATGAATCTCCTTCCGGCATCGTCGGTATATTCTTTGGCGATTTCAATCGCTTCATCAATCACCACTTTTGGGGGGATGTCGGGAAAATAGAGAAGTTCACAAGTGGCTACCCGGAGAATTGCCCTTTCTAACAAATGGAGGCGATTAAGCTTCCAATCTTTTAAGTTCTTCTTTATTACCTTATCAATCTTCTTCCGATTCTTAATCAATTCTTCTATTAAGCGAATGAGATAGGAGAGGTTCGCGCCTGTAATTTTTAATCTCTTACTTATCTCCTTTAATAAATCCTCCACCGCATCGCCGCAGAGGTCTGAACGGTAAACAATCTCCATTGCCGCTACCCTTACTTTTCTTCTTCCCCCTTTCACCCTACTTCCTAGCCTTTTATCTTCTTTTTCAAATCCGCCATCTCAATCGCTGCCAGAGCGGCTAAGAATCCTTTATTCCCTTCCTTAGTCCCAGCACGTTCTACCGCTTGTTCTAAGGTATCGGCGGTGATGATGCCGAAGGAAACCGGAATACCGGTCTTTATTGGAAGGCGTGCAATCTCCTTTGCTACCGTTCCCGCGATGTATTCGGCATGAGGAGTATCTCCCCGGATGATTGCCCCTAAACAGATTAGCGCATCGTATTTTTTAGTTAAGGCGATCTCATGAGCAATGCCGGGAATTTCAAATGTGCCAAAGGTCCAGAAAATATCACACCCTTCCGCATTATGCCTTTCCAAGCAGTCAAGGGCACCTTTGAGCAGACTTTCGGTAATAAACTCATTAAACCGGGCGATGATAATAGCAAACTTCTTATTTCGGGCGTCAAATTGTCCCTTATATTCCCTCTTCTCCATAATACCTCCTAAAATAAATGACCTAACCTATTCCTTTTTGCTATCAAATAATTGATATTCTCTTTTGTTGGTTTGGTCCAGAGAGGAATCCTTTTTGTGACTTTGAGGCCAAATCCTTCTAAACCGATCACCTTCCTGGGATTATTAGTGATTAATCTAATGGTTGATAAACCCAAGTCGACAAGAATCTGGGCACCGATTCCATAGTCCCGAATGTCCGGGTCAAAACCCAAAGCCTTAGCGGAATCAACAGTATCATAACCCTTATCCTGTAAAGTGTAGGATTTGAGCTTGGCTAAAAGTCCTAAGCCTCTACCCTCTTGGCGCATATACAAAAGAACTCCCCTCCCTTCCTTCTCAATCATCTTTAAGGCAATCTTTAACTGATCCCCACAATCGCATCTTAGAGAAGAGAAGACATCACCCGTGAGGCATTGAGAATGGACGCGCACCAGAACATCTTTTTTCCCTCGCACCTCCCCCTTCACTAGAGCTAAATGGTGATAGTTCTCTATCGTATCTTCATAGAGATGGAGTTGGAATTCACCAAAGGCGGTAGGTAAGGGCGTTTGGAGAATTTCTCTCACCAATTTCTCCTTCTTCTTTCGGTATTCAATCAGATCCCGGATGGTGATAATCTTTAAGCGAAACCTCTGGGCTAATCTTATCAAATCTTTTAACTTTGCCATTTGACCATCTTCTGCCAGAATTTCGCAGAGGACACCGGCCGGGTAAAATCCCGCCAAGCGAGCCAAATCAACCGCGGCTTCGGTATGACCAGCCCTTCTTAATACCCCTCCCTTTACCGCTCTTAAAGGAAAGATATGCCCTGGTCTTAGTAAATCCTCTGGTTTCGTCTTTGGGTCAATTAGTGCCTTCACGGTTTTTGCCCGGTCGTAGGCAGAAGAACCAGTAGTTGTTCCTTCCCGGGCATCAACCGGGATGGCAAACGGAGTACCAAAACGGGCAGTATTTTCCCCAAAGATCGGTGGCAACTTCAATTCCTCTAACCTATCTTCGTTTAGGGCGCAGCAGATTAATCCCCTTCCGTATTTTGTCATAAAGTTTATCTTTTGAGGGGTTATCCGCTCCGCGGCGACGATAAGATCCCCTTCGTTTTCCCGGCTTTCGTCATCCACCACAATGATAACCCGACCCTTTTTTACATCTTCTAAGGCGTCCTCAATTTTAGAAAATATTGCAGATTTTTTCATTTTCCCCTATGATACAGAATAATTGGAAAAAGTCAATCTTTTCCGTACTATTTATTAATGACTATAAACAAGATAGCAAATCGTGTATCTTAGGGAAAAATAATAATTTAATGAAGATTTCTATTTTATCATCTCTTACCCACAAAACCCCATCAGAGGTATCTCAACTTCATCTCTTTTATTACTCCTTTCGGTATATCTTACAAAGACACCATCCCGTAAGTTTTATTATTGGGCGGGCTTTCTATTTGGTTTCCATTTTGGCCTTTCATTACCCCCTCGGTTAAGCTATCAATTAAGTTTCGGGTTAAAAATATAGTTAGAATCCGGATTAAATCTTCAATTAGACCCTTTGTTAAATTTATAATTATTCCTATTATTATTCTTTTTTAGTCAATGGCTACTTCTGTTAGCAACCCATAATAAAACTTTCGCAAAAAGGAGTCTTCAAATACGAAAGGGATATTCCATTCCCTTTCTCTAATCTTTCAAAATGAAAAGTGATGAGAATAACTGGCATTTTGTGTTCGCTTAACATCGCCTCTTTCGTATTTCTCTTTTGGAGTCAAAATTAGAACCCAATACTCCTATATAATAAATAAGGAATCATTGAAGAATCAAAGAAGAATCAAAACCAATCCTTAATGATTCTATCGCCTTTGGATAAATATTCCCAAGATAATAAACATTAAACCAATCACCGTAGAAGAAAGGATTTGTTCCCCAACTGTTAATCTAATAAAAACCAGAGAAAGAAAAGGAATTAAATAGATTAAATTACTCACCAAGGCGGTATTCTCCGCCAAGGAAAGCGCCCTTAACCACAAGGGAAAGGTAAGGCCCATCTCAAAAAGACCAACATAAATCGACCCCAATAACCCTATCCTATTTTTTAAAATAGAAAATGGTTGGTTAAATCCTTTTAAGAATAGGATATAGATGGTGGAAAAGATAAAGCCAAAAAGAAAATTACCAAATAACTTAACTGTCTCTTCCCGCTCATCTTTTAGATTATAAACCCAGTAGAAAGCCCAAACTAAAGCACTAATTAGAGCCAAAAAGACGCCCAAAGGATTAGTAAATTTTAACTCGCCAATCTCACCCCGAGTGGCGATAATTAAAACACCAAAGAAACTGACGAGAAGTGCCAAAATACTTTTAATCTTTATCCTTTGCTTCAATAGAAGAATGGAAAGTAAGGGTAAGATTATCGCCCAGGTCTGATTTAGGGGTTGCGCCATCTGTGCGGGCAATAGGGAATATGCTTTAAAGAGAATGGCATAGTAAAGAAATGGGTTCAAAAATCCCAAAAGGGCAGAACGGAGGTAATCTTTTCTCTTAAACCCTTTAAGGGGATTCAACTTCTTTTTGCGTTCGAGAAGAAAAAAGAGAAAGAGGAAGGAAGTAGTCGTTGCCCCCCATAATAGTTGATAAAAATCTAAATGGCGTAAGGTAATCTTAAAGGCGGAAGCAACCGTTGACCAAAAGAGAATAACTAATCCCGCATAAAGATAAGCCCTTTTCCGGTTTGGACTCTCCCTAATCTCTTCCCCTCAGGAATTTTATGTCTTTAATTGCTTCCTTACCAATCACTCGGTTTGCCTTATTGATTATTTCCTTCTTCATCAGAAGAAGTTGCGAACGCCAGGTGGGATTGGGACAAGAGAGATAGAGAATTCCTTCTTTCACCTCAACCGCTTTCGCATATTTTGCCACCTTCTCACCCACAATCTCCTGCCAGCGCAACACCGCCTGCCAGGCAACTATCTCCTCAGCCAATCCTAAATCGTGAATGATTTTTTTTATTGCCTCGCCGAGACGGGAAAAGTCTTTATCCTTATCAGATTTCAAAAATTTCCACCTCTCTTCTTTTCCAATCTAATAAAGCCACCGTTGCCCGGCCGGTAAGCCAGCCCGCTGCCTCTCCGGGATTGATTAAGAATGGCTTACCTTTTTGGGAAAAAACTTTATGGGTATGGCCGTAGATAACGAAATCCGCATCCCCTTTCAATTCCTTCGGTAATTGATGATAAACTAAAATTTTCCCACTATTAAGGTCCAAACTTAAAGGCGGATTGGTGATGAGAAGTTTATTCTCCTGCGCTATCTTTTCTAAACCTCTCCTTTCCCCATCGCAATTTCCAAAAACCCCAAAGAAAGGGAGAGATAAAGAAGAAAATTCTTTAAGGGTGAAGGGTGCTACATAATCGCCACAATGAATTACCAAATCCACCCCTTTCTCCTTAAAGAGAAGAAGTGCCTGGTGGACCTTATCAAGCCGGTCATGGGTATCAGAAATTATCCCGATCCGATTAACATCCATTTTAATCAATGAGCAAATCTTTGAGGATGGTAAACTTCTTTAAGAGTTTCGGTTGCGCCAAACGCCTTAACGCCTTCGCTTCAATCTGCCTTACCCTTTCCCGAGTGATGTTGAATATCTGACCAACCTCTTCTAAGGTCCTCTGAATCCCGTCCCCCAAACCAAAACGGAGCCTCAAGACCTTCTCCTCTCTCTTTGTTAGATATTTAAAAGCTTCCTCTAATTTCTCTTGCAAAAGGAGCCGACCGGTATGCTGATAGGGCGAGAGGGTCTTCTCATCGGAAAGGAAGTCTCCGATGAAGGAAGACTCCTCATCGTCCACTGGTTTATCAATGGAGATTGAGACCTGACTGATCCGGCGGAGGGCATCCAATTTTTCTGCTGGCATCCCTACCCGTTTCGCCAATTCCTGAAGGGTCGGTTCCCGACCGTAGGTTTGGATAAACTTTCTTTGGGCACGATTTAACTTATTCATCATATCAATGATGTGGGCGGGGATCCGCACCGTTCGGGAATGGTCGGCAATCGCTCGAGTTATCGCCTGTTTTATCCACCAGGTAGCATAAGTAGAAAACTTGAACCCTTTTCGGTAGTTGAACTTCTCCACCGATTTTATTAATCCCACATTACCCTCTTCCAATAAATCAGCAAATTCCAACCCCCGATTCATATACCGTTTGGCAATGGAGATTACCAAGCGGACATTCCCCTTTATCATCTTGTCCCGATTTTCTAAAATCTTTTTCTCGCAGGCTTCAATCTTTACAGCATTCGCCGCCATATCCTCCACCGTCATCTCGTATTTTTCTATGAACTCTTTAAGCCGCCTCCGCCATTCCCGGGCATTCTTCTTCTCCTTGGCTAACTTCTCCTTAATGAGAAGACCTTCTTTAAGAATCTCCCGGTATCTCTCCACAAACTTATTGATGAGGCCGTGTTGCAGAGAGAGGGATTGAATCCTTTTGATGATGCGCGCCTTAAGGTTTTCAATTCGCCGCTTAGCGGTTTGACTCTTTTTGTTTTTTAACTCTTTCCATTCTGCCAAAAGTTTCTTTATCCTGCGCAGACGCCGGATAAATTTCTGTTTCTCCCGCCACATCTCCCTCTTTTCCACCAGACACTTAAATTCAATCCGGGCAATCTGATCCAAAGTTTTACTCCCTTCCTCCAAAGACCTGCACTCCAAAAGGAATTCTTCAATAAGGGGTGGTAAGAGGAAAAGATAGGCCACAATCTCTCGATAACCCTCTTCCATATTTCTTGAGTATTCAATTTCCTCTTCCCTCGTGAGAAGGGGCAACTCGGACAAGTCGCGGAAATAGCATTTAATCGGGTCTTCAACCCGGCGCTTTGCCACCTTAGGCTTTGCTACCTTCTCCACCTCGTTTTCCGTGCCCACGCTAATCCCGTGCCGATTCAATTCTTTAATCACCTCTTCAATCTCTGAGGGTTCAATATCTAAGGGCAAAGAGTCCTCAATTTCCCGGTAGGAAATTTTTTTACCGGGACCAGCCTTATTGATAAGGGTGGAAATATATTCCTTAATTTGCCCCATATTTTCTCCTTTCATTTCTTTCTCATCAAATTTCTCTTCAGTTCTAAAAATTTTTTTAACTTCTCTTCATCTTCCCCAATCTCTTCTTTTAGGGTATCCGCTAAAACCCTTTTTAAGAGAAAGAGGAAGTCTTTTTTCTCGGGTAAACTTTCCTCCCGAAAGGTGAGGGTGGTAACCAACTTCTTCTCCTCCTCCCTTTCCAATAAATCACAGACCTCGCTCGGTGTAAAGTTTCTATCACAGAGGCGATAGAGTAAATCAACAATCGGCTGATACTGGAGAGGAAAGGCGTTCACCGGTAAAACCGAACGCGAAAGCTGAGCATATTCCGGAGAAAGGAGGATGTAGGAAAGGAGTCTCTCCTCTTTACGCCGCACTGCTTTCGCCACTCCGTTTTTCTCTTCCGGCCGAAGTCTCTTTCCCAAGGAAAATATCTCCTTCTTCACCTTAAAAATCTCCGCCACCTTATTAAGGTAAAGTTCTCGCAAAATCTCATCCCCAATTTCTGGAATAATCTCTTGGAACTGACCAATCATCTCCCTTCTTTCTGAAATCCGGGAAAGGTCTTTTCCTGTCAATAAAAAGTCGACCAAATCCTTAGCATTGGCTAAGAGGGATTGATAAGCCTCCTTTCCTTTTTCCCGCACGAATTTGTCTGGGTCATAACCATCCGGCAATTCCACAATTAAAGGGTTGAGACCGGCGCGCAAAGCGATCATCCCCGCCTTTTTCGCCGACTCCCTGCCCTGGGCGTCACCATCAAAAGAGATGTATAAATCACGACAGTATCTCTTAATCAGAAGTGCCTGGGATAAAGTGAAGGCGGTGCCCAATGGCGCCAAACAGTTATTTATTCCCGCCTGAGTTAAAGAGAGGAGATCAAAATAACCCTCCACCAGTATCGCCTTACCTCCCGGCAAAAATTTCTTCGCTTGATAGAAACCATAAAGGTTCTCCCCTTTCTTAAAGATTTCGGTCTCGGGCGAATTTAGGTATTTCGGCTCAATTCCTTCTTCTAAGGTCCTTCCCCCAAAACCGATAATCTTACCACTTAAAGAAAATATCGGAAAGATGAGCCGGGCGAAGAAGAAATCTTCAGCTTCCCCGTCCTTCTCCACAATTAAACCAACCCGGCGCAAAATTTCCAAAGGAATCTCTTTCTTCCTTGCCTCCTTCAATAACGAACGATTTCCGGGGGCATAACCTAAACGGAAAGCCTTCTGCACCTCTTCTTTAATTCCCCGATCCCTTAAATATTTTAAGACATTGGGATAGTAGTAGAGGTAATTGTTAAATAGGTTACAGGCAAATTCCATAACTTCATAAACCCCTTTCTCCTCGGGTTTTCTCTGCTCCCCTTCTATATCAATTCCCACCCTTTGGGCTAAAAATCGGACCGCCTCCGCAAAGGTCATCTTCTCGTATTTCATCAGAAAGGAGATCGCCGTCCCTCCTTCGCCACAACCGAAACAATGATAAAGCCCCCGCTCTCTATCAACATAGAAAGAAGGATTTTTCTCCAAATGGAAAGGGCAGAGACCACGATAGCGAGAGCCAACCTTTTTTAGGGGGATGTAACTCCCAATGAGTTCCACAATATCTACCGCCTCTCTTATTCTTTCTATCGCCTCTCTTTTAATCATCTTTACTTTAACTTCACAACCGTCACTCCTGAACCACCCTCTTCAGGTCTCCCCTCCCGAAATTCAGAAATTCTCTTATCCTTCGCCAAGAAGTCCCAAATCGCCTGGCGTAAAATCCCTTTTCCCTTACCGTGTAAAAGTTTAATCTCTTTACAACCGTAAAGAATGGCATCCTCTAAAAACCGCTCCACTTTCTCTAAGGCGAAAATCTTCTCCTCGCCCCGAATATTTAAGAGGGGAGAGAAAGGGGGTAAGGTATCTTCATCTTTTCTTGGGCTCGCGACTGGTGAACCTTCAGAAGAATTTACCTTCTCCTCAACCACTTCCAATTCCTGAGAAGGAATTTTCATTGTTAAACGACCGAGTGAGACCTTGGCTAATTCCCCATCCAACGCCAGAACCTCACCTTCCTGGTCAAACCGAACAATCCGTACCCGGTCGCCGACCTTCACTTCCCTTCTCTGAGTAATCAACTTTTTCCTCTCCTCCTTTATCTCCGTCATCACCTTTACGAATAACTCTTCACTCTCCTTAATTATCTCCTTAATCCTCTTTTCGTCGCGCAAAGGCCTCTCCCGCCATTGGCGGAGTTCGCTAATTAATTTTTCCACCTTTTCCCGATTCTCTTTTAAGAAAGTCTCTTTTGCCCGAATGAATTCCCGCCGCCATTCCTTCTCCTTCTTCTCCCATTCCCGTAATCTCTTTTCTAAAAGAGAATTTAACTCTTGCACCTTCTTCTCCTTCTCCGCTAAACTCCGATTGCGATTCTGATAATCACTAATCTCCTTTGCCAACTCCTTCACTTTCTCCGAAAAGGAGATAAAATTTTCCCCTCGCAGATTCTGAGCCCGAATAATAATCCTTTGAGGAAAATCAAGTAAGGAAGCGATCTCTAAGGCGCTGGACTCTCCTGGGAGACCGAGGATTAACTGGTAAGTGGGCTTCCCTTTAAATTCCATACTCCCCTGAAGGACCTCCGGGTCATTATAGGCAAAGAGCTTCACCACTGTCAGGTGGGTCGTAACAATTGTTATCCCATCTCTTCTCTTTAACTCTTCAATTAAGGCACAGGCTAAAGCACCACCCTCCTCCGGGGAAGTGGAGCCACCCAATTCGTCCAAAAGGATGAGGCTCTTCTTATTGCCGTCACTTGTCAAAATCTCCTTAATGTTAAGAAGGTGAGCGGTAAAGGCGGAAAGTGCCTCTTCTAAACTTTCGTTTTCGCCGATATCGGTAAAGAGATTATCAAAGAAAGGGATGACCGCACGCTGGCAGGGAGGAAAGATCCCACATTGACTCAGAAGGACAACAAGGCCGACAGTCTTTAAGAGGCAAGTCTTTCCTCCGGCATTCGGTCCTGAGACCACCAGAACCTTTTTACCCTTCATTACCAAATCTAAGGGGACAACTTCTACCCCTTTCAGTAAAAGCAAGGGATGGCGGGCGCCGATAATTTCTAAGGAATCATCTTTTATAAAGGTTGGCTTTGTCCCCCCAAACCTTTGGGCGAAGGATATTTTCGCCTGCCACAAGTCAACCAAACCGGCGAAGTCAAGAAGGGAGAGGAGGGCTGACTTCTCTTTCACCACCCCCTTGGTCAGGTCTAAGAGAATTTTCCTTCTCTCCTCAGCCATCTCCCTTTCCCGGCGCACCAATTGGTTTCCCAATTCCACCAAAGAAATCGGCTCTACAAAAAGGGTCTTTTCGCTTTCTGACAAGTCGTGAACAATTGCCGGTAGTCTCCCCTTCTTGAAAGATTTTAAGGGAAGGCAATACCTCCCATTCCTTATCGTAATCTCCCCATCCCAAAATAGGTCCGGATTCTCCCTTCTTATTCCCTCCAACTTTTTAATAATTTCCGCCCGGATACTTTTCGCCTCCTCGTTCAGTCTCTTTAAGAGGGGAGAAAATTCTGGTTTCATCTCTCCGAAATCGTCTATCGCTTCTCCAATCTTCTCCGCTAATCCTTCTATACGAGTGAAAAAGGGAGAGAAGTTTTCGCACCAGATCTCCTTCGGCACCCTTTTTAACTCCCCCAGCCCCAAAATCGTCTGCCGGATTTCGGCTAAGGTATTCGGTGTCAAACACATCCCTTCTTTTAAGGGGATAAGTGTCTCCCTGAGGTCTTTAATGCCGGATAGGGCATAGCGATTACCCCAAAGGAGGGAGAGCCGGAAAAACTCCTTTTCCACCTCCTCTTGATTGGGAAAAGGGGAAAGGGAAAGGGCCTTCTCTCTACCAATCGGTGTTTGGGTAAAAGATGCCAGGACCTCTTTCACCCTTGGGAAATCAAGGGATTCTAAGTCCCTTAACCGCATATAAGAACCAGGTCCCAACCCTTTCTTTTACCTTATGAACCTCTAAAACTCCTCCCGGAGGTAACGCAATCTCTTTCTTCTCCTCTCCGCTTCAATCCGCCTTCTTCTATCGGATGGCTTCTCGTAAAACTCTTTCCGCTTCATATCTTTTAGGATGCCGGCTCTTTCCACTGCTCCCCGAAACCTTCTAATAAAACTATCAAAAGGTTCGTTCGGTTTAACGATTATCTTACCCAAATTCATCACCTCCTCTTCTCTTTATTCTTAAACATTCACTAATAATAGAGAGGGCGCTTAATGCCGCGGTGCCAGTGGCGAGGCGCCGCTTCCCTAAGGAAAAGGTTAAAACCCCTTCCTTCTTCGCCCTTGCTACCTCCCAATCGGCAAAACCTCCTTCCGGACCAACAATTAATAATATCTTTCCATCCCCCTTATTCCAAGGGATGTCAAAAAGAAATCGCTCTTCTTCCTTCTCATAAGCAAGAAGGGCTAAGGAATAGTCCTTAACGAGAGCGATTAAGGAATCAAAGTTAATTAAGGGATAAAATTGAGGAAGAAAAGTACCCAGAGCGGTTTTCATCCCTCTCTGCGCCACCTTCTCAAATCGCTCCTTCTTAAAAGAAAGAAAACTTCTCTCCGTCTTGATGGGGATGAAACCCCTTACTCCCAACTCGGTCGCTTTTTCAATAAGGAAAGTAAGGTCGCGCCTTTTAATCGGGGCGAAGGCTAAATGGATGGCGACTGGTAATTCCCGGCTTCCCTCCCTCACCTCTAAAACCTCACCGGCTACCGAATTCGCCCGCGGATTAACCTCATTAATCTTCCCTTTATACTCCTTACCTTCACCGTCGGTTAAGAGAATCAAATCATCTCTCTCATTGCGCCTCACCTTAAAGCAGTGCCTCGCCTCTTCTCCCAAGAGGAGAAACTTCTTCTCGGAGATATTCTCCCTTTTCACTAAATAAATCTCTTCCCCCATCTTTTAATCACTCGCTTCTGGCCTTTTTGGTGGCGGGGGTGGAGAGGAGAACTTCTCTAACTCCCTTAAAATCTCCTCTTCCTTTACCGAGACCCGCCTTGGGACATAGACCTTCACCTTCACAATAATATCTCCCCTTCTTCCATCCAAACCTTTAATTCCCAATCCTTTAAGCCGGATATTTTCTCCGGATTGGATTCCAGGAGGCACTTCCACCTTCTTTGGTCCGGAAAGGGTAGGAACCTCAATCTCCCCTCCCAAACAGGCGATGGGATAAGAGATCGCCATCTCCGTTATTAAATCGTTCCCCTTCCTTAAAAATACCGGGTGCTCCTTTTCCGCTACTTCCACAATGATATCACCCGAACCACCAGGTCCGTAATGCCCCTCTCCGGGTAGGGTGAGGTAATGGGAAGGAGAGATGCCGACTGGTATCTTTATCTTCAATCTGCGGGAAACCTTCACCCGACCGCTCCCTTCACATTCTTTACAAATCTCCTTTATTACCCGACCCGTGCCGCCGCATTCCGGACAGGTATAGACCTGAACGAAAGAACCAAAGACACTTCGGGAGACCTCTTTCACCTGACCTGTTCCCTTGCAGCGCAGACAAGTAGCATTCCCTTTCCCTCCCTTTCCGCCACAGGCATTACATTTCTCATACCGGCCAACGGCCACCTCCTTTTCGCAACCATTGGCAATCTCTTCTAAGGTAAGAAATAACCGGACGCGAATATTTTTACCGGTTGGCTCCCGCTTCTTTACCCTTAATTCATCAAAGATATCAAAGATACTGCCCCCGGTTCGGAGTCGGGAGAAGAAGTCATCAAAGTCAAAATCACCAAAGATATCCCGAAAGACATCGGTATGAGTAAACTTATCCCAGGAGAAGCCACCCGGATAGACCTTCTGGGAGACCCCTTCGTGACCATAAGTATCATAAAGCCTCCTCTTTTCCTTATCCATTAAAACCTCGTAGGCTTCAGAAATCCTCTTAAACTTCTCCTCCGCCTCCTTCCGATTATTCGGATTCAAATCCGGGTGGTATTTTTTGGCTAAGGCATAGTAAGCGCGTTTAATCTCTTCTTCCGTCGCATTCCGGCTTACTCCTAAAAGTTCATAATAATCTTCCTTCTTCGCCATCTTTATTTAATAAGAAAATATTATCCTTTTTTCAAAATTCTCTTTATCCCAAATCAAAAACGTAATTATCTCCTTAAATTATTGGCTCGTATCGTCATAAACCTGATAGTCCGCCTTCGTCTCCTTCTTCTCCTCACTCCCCTCCTTTCCTCTCTTATAAACCGCCTCACCCAATTTCATTGCTGCCCTTTGCAACTCCTCAATCCCCTTTTCAATCCTTTTCCGGTCTTCACCTTTAATACTCTCCTTTAACTCCTTTAACTTCTCTTCAATCTCCTTCCGGTCGGCTTCGCTGAGATTACTTCCGTATTCCCGCAGATTCTTCTCAATATGGTAAATAACAGTATCCGCCCTGTTTCTCGCTTCCGCCAACTCCCTCCTCTCTTCGTCCTCAGCCCGGTGCAATTCCGCCTCCCTTTTCATTCGCTCAATCTCCTCCTTCGTCAATCCCGAAGAGGGCATAATCCGCATACTCTGTTCCTTCTTTGTCCCTAAATCCCGAGCGGTGACATAAAGAATCCCATCCGCATCAATATTAAACTCTACCTCAATCTGAGGTACTCCCCTGGGGGCAGGTGGGATACCATAAAGTTCAAACCGACCGAGGCTCTTATTATCCTTCGCCATCGGCCTCTCGCCTTGTAAAACATGGATCGTCACCTCCGTCTGATTATCAGCGGCGGTGGTAAAGATTTGACTCTTTCTCGTGGGGATTGTTGTATTACGTTCAATGATTTTGGTGAAGACACCACCTAAGGTCTCAATTCCTAAGGAGAGGGGGGTCACATCCAAAAGGACAACATCCTTCTTCGTATCACCGGAGAAGATTCCGGCTTGAATTGCCGCGCCTAAGGCAACGACCTCATCCGGATTTATCCCCCGGTGCGGTTCTTTATTGAAGAAATCTCTAACCACCTCAATCACCCTGGGCATTCTTGTCTGGCCACCCACGAGAATCACCTCATCAATCTCCTCGGGGGTCAACCTCTTGGGCTTAGCATTTTCCAGTGCTCTCTTTACCGGCTCAATGGTCATTTGGATTAAATCCTCAACCATTGCCTCCAAGTGGGCTCGGGTCAACTTCAACTCCAAATGGATTGGTCCCTTTTTCGGGTCCGAATAAATGAATGGGAGACTGATTGTTGTTTCCAATTTTGTTGATAACTCCCGCTTCGCCTTCTCCGCTGCCTCCCGAATCCTCTGCAAACTTGTGCGGTCGGTTGATAAATCAACACCGTGCTCCTTTCTTGCCTCTTCTAAAATCCATTTCACAATCCGCTCGTCGAAGTCATCACCGCCCAAATGGGTATTACCATCCGTAGAAAGCACACTAATCGTCCCTTCCACATAACCAATCTCAATTATTGATATATCAAAGGTTCCTCCACCCAAATCATAAACCGCAACTTTTTTGGGTTTTGCCTCTTCTCCTTTAAAGCCATAGGCAAAAGCAGCAGCGGTCGGTTCGTTAATAATGCGCAAAACCTCTAAACCGGCAATCTTTCCCGCATCTTTAGTGGCTTGCCTTTGGGCATCATTAAAATAGGCAGGAACCGTAATTACCGCCTTATCCACCTTCTCTCCTAAGTAAGCCTCCGCAGCATTCTTTAGGTATTCTAGGATCATTGCCGAGATTTGGGGTGGGGAATACCTCACACCATCAACTTCAACCCAGGCATCGCCGTTATCGTGAGGGACGACCTTATAGGGAACAAGTTTTATCTCCTCTTGCACCTCGGAATACTTCCGACCCATAAACCGCTTTATGGAGTAAATTGTCCTTTCCGGATTGATTATCGCTTGCCTTTTCGCCAGAGTTCCGACCAGTCTTTCTTTACCAAAGGCAACAACCGAAGGTGTAATCCTCTCCCCGTCCGGATTGGGAATAATTACCGGACGGTCCCTTTCCATAACCGCAACTGCGGAAAATGTTGTTCCCAAATCAATACCAACAACCTTCTTACCCATTAAATCCTCCTCCAAAGAGATCCTTTCATTAAATTAGACTCCCTTTCCCTTTCCCGCGATGCCTTATTTCTCCTTATTTCCATTTTTACTCACAACCACCTTCGCCGGTCTTAAAACCATCCCCTTAAAGGAATAACCCTTTGCTAACTCATCCACCACCATCAAGGGGGGACAATCATCCCTAATCACAAAGTCAACCGCCTCCCCTAATTTCGGATCAAAATCCTTCCCTAAAAGGGAATACTCCTCCACCCCATAATCAGAAAGGACCTTCTTCAACTCCTGATAAATTAGCCGAAACCCATCCCTTAACCCCTTCTCATCACTTTCCGGGGAATTAATCTCCTTCAATAAACGGTCGAAGTTGTCCAAGACCGGAATTAAGTTTTTGAGGAGGGGTAAAGAGGATAAGCATTCCAACTCTCTTAACGCCTTCTCCTTCCTTTGACAATAAGCCTCGTATTCGGAAAGGAGTTCCAAATACGCTTCTTTCAATTTCGTTACCGGACCTTTTTTTAACATATAATAAGATAGATAAAAAATTTTACCACTTTGTCAACTATCCGAAGGGAGAGGCCGGAAAAAGAGATTTTAGCAAAATAGTCAATCCCTTCGGAGTTAGGAAAGTAGACAGAATCTGTCTACTTTTTTCACATCTGTTTTTGTCTATAAGCCTTTGACTTTCAAATACTTGTTCTGTTTTTCCTAATTTATGGGGGTTAGTATAGGGAACCGCTTACTGAACCACTTACCAGATGGCTTCCTAAGCCCTTTTCAGAGGTATTTCCTATCTCGCCTCTTGGGTCGCCTTCTCTTCTGCCTTCAGAAGCATTTCCCCTTTTGCCTTCCCTTCCGCCTCTTGGGTTGCTAAAAGAAGCACCCTCCGAGGCACTCCCAGAACCGCTTTCCGGTTCACCTTCCCTATCTCCTACCCAATGCCTCCCCTAAAGAAGCCTGAGACTTTAAGAAAGATGCCGTGCTTTTAGATAATACTAACCACTACCAAATCGTAAAGCCCATTACACCAATTGATGGGTAAAAGTTTTTGTTGGGAAATCTTCAAAGAGAGGAAATTGACTAACCACCACATTAGTAGGTTAAAAACCTTGATTACTTTTTTTTCAGACCTTTCTAATTCTAAAAGTTTCTCCAAACCTGGGAAGAAATTCAAAATCCAATTTCTCTTCTTCAACCTTTAACTCGCAGTAAACAATCCCGATAACGTTTGCGATTTCTCAATATGAATTATAACCAACCCCATCGGTGTCATAATATCCAACCTCTTTAGGATTTATTGGATCAGAAACATCCAGGTTCTTAAACCAGCGAGACCATTGGCGATAAACGCTAAATTCCCTTAACTTACACGGAGAGGAGTTACTGCCCTCGGCATCAGTTTTGATTAAATAAACATCAGAGCGCCCGGAACCGAAGGATGTCGTCCAACCCGCAATAATATATCCGCCATCACCAGCTAATTGGATAGAACAGCCGTAGTCCTCCCCATTTCCTCCGTAGATATTTACCCAGAGCGCCTCACCGTTGTTATTAGTTTTAATAAGATAGATATCCGATAAATATGCCGAAGAAGAGGTTGTTCGACCAACAATGATATATCCACCATCCGGTGTCGGTTTCACCGAACTACCATAGTCACAAGCATCTCCACCAAAAGTCTTCTCCCAAATTTCATTCCCCAAATTATCAGTCTTAATAAGATAGAGGTCAAACTCACCTGCCCCGAAAGAGGAAGTTGCGCCAACGATGACATACCCACCATCCGATGTCACCTCAATAGAATATCCGAATTCGTCATAGTTTCCACCATAAGTTCGTTTCCAAATCAAATTCCCTATTCCGTCGGTCTTAATAAGAAATATGTCATACTCTTCCTTTTGAGAAGAATAAGTTGTGCCGACAATTACACAACCTCCATCCGGTGTCCGTTGAAGAGAATAACCGTGGTCGTAACTTCCAATATTAAATACCTGAGACCAGATTTCGTTTCCTCCTTCATCAGTTTTAATGAGATAGATGTCGGAGCCGCTACCCCCAAAAGAAGAGGCAGAACCAACAATTAAATATCCGCCATCCGATGTTTGCTGAACCGAATAGCCGTAATCGTAATCTCGCCCACCAAAGGTCTTATGCCAAATCTCATTGCCGAAAGCATCGATTTTAATTAGATAAACATCATATTCTCCGGCACCAAAGGATTGGGTAGAACCAACAACAATATACCCGCCATCCGGGGTTGGTTGAACAGAACGACCCCAATCATTATAAATCCCTCCATAGGTTTTCTGCCAAATTAAATTTCCCAATTCATCAGTTTTAATTAAGTAGACATCGGCTTCGCCCGCTCCTAAAGAGTAAGTTTCACCAGCGATAATATAACCACCATCTGAGGTCAATTGAACCGAATAACCGTAATCCCAAAGGGCGCCTCCGTAGGTTCTGCTCCAGATGTTGAGAATTTGCATCGGATGACCTTCCGACCAGGGAGAGAGGGCTCCCTTTCTATCCTTTGCCTGCCCTCTCACATAATATATACCCGGCTCGCACCAAGAATGTGCCATCTCCACCAAACTCCAAGAAGGTAAATATTCACTCCAATTCGATATATTCCCATCGCCCCAGTCAATCCGGAAAGAGACATAGTCGGAGTCTCGGTCAAGAATAAAGAATTGGAAGCGGTAAATGATACCCACCCCTCCATTTATCGGGCCGGAAACAAATCGAGGGATCTCCGGAGGTATATTGGTAAGTTCTCTCTTCTGGCACTTAAAAGTAATTAAGAGAAAAAAGATATTTATTAAAACCTTTTTTCCGGCTCCGAAAATCCTCACCACAGGATCAATTTTTTGGTGAAGCATCCCTCCTTAATCTTTACCCTCAAAAAATAGACCCCCGGTTTCAAATCTTTCACAACGAATTTTGTTTCCCGATCTTGGGGTTGAATAGAACACCCCCTAACCAATTTTCCGCTGGCATCGTAAATTCTTATCTCTTCGGCCACTGCCGGAAGGTGGATAAAGAAATAATCGCTCACAGGGTTTGGATAAATTATAAGTCTATCTTTTAATTGGGAACGCCCCATTTTTTCTATCTCCCCGGTAATCTTAAATACCCCGTCCG
Organism: candidate division WOR-3 bacterium; assembly: GCA_039801905.1. Lineage (NCBI taxonomy): Bacteria > Pseudomonadati > Caldifarciminota > Caldifarciminota bacterium. Next base: position 34,591 of record JBDRVQ010000015.1, read on the forward strand.
ATTCGTCAGCCAACCAACCAGCCCCATAAGCGATAATCTTAACTCTGCAAGATTCCGAAGGAGTGTCCGGCACTGTCCAATGGTAAGTTGTTTCGGTTCCGGAAAGACCTGTAATAATTGGGTAATAACTGCGGCCGTTATCAATAGAATAAAATAGGGATAAGGAATCGCATCGTGGGGGATAAAAAAGCCACCATTGAATCAATTCGCAAGTTCCGGGGATAAACCTCTCTCCTCGGTTTGGTCTTTTAATTCTCACTCCCTCAATCTCTATAATATCAGTTTGGGGAATTGGGTCACCTCCCGAGATGATAATTTCCTGATAGTGGTTACTGTTCAAATCAGCGCAGTTAATCCAGGCACTGAAATTGCCAAACTGGTACTCAAATAAGGTGCGGAATTCACCATTGAGAAACTTATAGATTTTTATCTGGCTTCCCGCGGATTGAATTATCTCTTCTACTCCATCACCATCAACATCCGCGCACCGGCTTTTTACGATGCCCACACGGAAACAACCAAAGGTTGAACCAATATAACTCCTTTGATACCGATTATTACCAATCGCTTCCCACATATAGAGGTGAAAATTCCAAAATTGTGGCCAACCTATTAATTCAATAAAATTAATGAAGAATTCCGGTTTTCCATTCTGATTGACATCGTTTCCGGAGAAGGCATCAAAATGGCCATTGGGAAGAGGTATAGAATCAGTGAAGACTAACTGATATTGGTCATCGCTGATGTTTTCAAAGACTTTTACCCAATTCCTCCAACTGATTCCGGATAAAGCAAATTCCATCCTACCGTCTTGGTCAAAGTCGCCGAAAGCAATTGCCCCACCAGTCGTAAGAATACTCCTCACATCAGAACTCCAAACTAAGCGGTTATCGTTATTTCCACGGTTTTCCATTATGAAGATAACCCCTTGGCCCGTCGTATTATAGAGAATCTCTCGTCTACCATCGCCATCCAAATCCCCAGGGTAATAACTGTACCAACTTGTCATCTCTTCGCTCATCACACGATAAACCCAGTTAATCTCCGTCGGGTAAGAAGAAGAATTTGGACTTTCACAGGTAAGAACCAACATTCCCTCGCCTAAAGAATCTAATCCGCTTTCCAATCGGTCAATAAGTCCATCTTGGTCAACATCGCCAATATCCCATTTTCCCGTCCGATTCCCTATATTCCGGTAGTTAAGCTGAAATTGGTTCTGAAACCCATACTCCCAAATTTGCCACTCCCGACTCTGAAGATTAAAAGTAAGGTCAAGTCCTCCATCACGATTAGAATCAAAGAGGAGAGTGGGCAACCAGAAATGCCCAATGGGAAAACTTCCTCCAATTTTCTTAAACCGGCATATTTGAGCGGAAAAGAAAATGGGTAAGAAGAAGAGAAGAACTTTCCCCATTCGCTTTTACCTCGTTAGCGTAATCGCTCTACTCGTGGTCCCATCTTCGGTTGACACCCTAAAAATATAGACGCCATTAGGAAGATTTTTCCCTTGAGAATCCTTTCCATCATAAAGAAAGGAATAGCTCCCCGGATTTTGAAATTCATCTATTAGATTCCTCACCAATTTTCCGGATACGGAATAAATGTTCAGTTGAACCCTCTTGGGAGAAAGGAGTTGATAACTAATGGTGGTCGCCCCTCTTAAAGGGTTAGGTCCAACCCGAAAAGAATTTAAGATAGTTTCTTGAGTACTCTGTGACCCACCAATAGCGGGAATGTATTCCTTTCGGCGATAAAAAACCCACCCATTATCTTCAATCCAAATTCCGTGAAGCCATTGTTTTTCTTTACCTCCAAAGGCACAGTGCGGATAGCGAGAAGGGGCTAATGTATTAGAATACTGGTATTTTGTGCCATCAACCCAAAAATAAATCTCCCAATTGGAAGGAGAGATTTGCTCCTCGTAAATCACCGCCTTCCCGCCCCAAGAACTTTCCGGATGACCACTCTCTAAATCTCTACTTTTACTCACATTTATAGGTAATCCCCATTCGTAACCAATATTTCGGACCCGTGTATAAATTTCACCTATATTTTGTCCGAAATCGTTGGGACCACGCCAGACAATCGCTACTCTATTCTCCCCAAATTCAATTGAAGGGTAGGATGCTGGTTCAGTGCTAGAGGTAGAAATTCTTTTTCTTTCGCTCCAAATCGGGCAAGTTCCTCCTCGGATTATATCCGGATTTATCCGATTGGTATTTGTTCTATAATATAGGGTATCTCTTCTTATATAACAAATGTGAATAGTATCACAACCAGCGTGTCCACTTACAGTAATTGAAGGTTGGGATGAATTAACATCATCAACCGGACATCGCATCACTGGTGCTGGGTATCCTTCACTTAACTCCCAGGCAAGAAACTCAATACCTCCCTCACCAGTTATTTGGTCCCACCAGCGAAAGACGGTATAGGCCATTGGTTTGTTTCCACCCGAAGGGCTGAGGATTGTGGAGGTAGGCCAGACTCTAATCTTACCCAGGCGACTCCATATCGTAGCGGTAGTCCAATTATTAGGCGCTAACCTCACCCCTCCTCTTACCCCTTCATTAGGTGGTTCAAACTCAAGTAAGACCCCCCAACTTGCCCAAGGAGTGTTGCCATCAAGGGCAAGACTGGGAGCATACTCACCGTAACTAGTCCAGAGACCCTCAATGCTTGCCCAAGAAAGACCGCCATCTGAGGAATAGGTATATCCTAAATTTCCTGGGGGATTGCGGGGGCTAAGAAATAAGAGATGCAAAAATTCATTGGCTGAGTTCCGCAAAATCAGTCTTCCTTGATTAGGAAAAGTTGCCTCACTCCGCCAAACTTCCCAATGGGATGTCTGAGAAGAGAGATAGGTTAACGCTCCAATAGCTACTAAAAAAAGGTTAGTTTTTTTTAGCCACTTCATAATTCCTCCTATTTCTTTCCCTTACACTTTCTTAAGCAAAAATCGTGCCAAGATTCTATAAAAATAAATTATTGAACACCAATGACTTATAAAATAAGACCATCGCTTCTTGCAAAAAAAATTGGCATCGTCGCCAAAAAATTCGGCATTCCTAAGTAAAATATTGCCATCCCAATAAAAAGGCACTCACCGAGATTTGTTAAATTTTGTGGAAGAGAACTCTGAAAAAGTAAGTTTTTGATTTAGACCCCCAAAATTATCTTGCTTTTAGTCAACTTTAACCCCACTTCCCCTAATTTTGCCCTTTGCCTCTTACTTATTTTACTCCCTCACTTCCCACACAAGGACCTCTTATCATTATCTTTAAGTCTAAGGGAAAATAAGACACCCTTTTTTACACCTATTTATCAACCTCTCTCTCCCATCTATTACTTTCGTTTTCTCCCCAAATAAAACCTCCATTAAATTTACCTATCTTTCCTTCCCCTTCTTTAATAAAAGTGTCAAAGATCCGCCTAACAGACTGCCACATCTCCTTAAATTATAGGGATATACTATTATCATCTCTTCTCTTAATGGGTGGTTTTTATTTAGAAATCCTTCCCGAGGAGCAATTGGATAATCACCTTGAAAAAAACTTTCGGGAAAAAGTTTAGCTCGGCTAAACTTTTTCTTTACCTCATTTTACTTTTAAGATATTGATTTTACGATACTTAGCCAATTTTTCCATAATTTATGGGGGTTAGTATAGGGAACCGCTTACTGAACCACTTACCAGATGGCTTCCTAAGCCCTTTTCAGAGGTATTTCCTATCTCGCCTCTTGGGTCGCCTTCTATTCCGCCTTTGGGAGCATTTTCCCTTTTGCTCTCTCTTTTGCCTCTTTGGTCGCTAAAAGAAGCGCTCCCCGAGGCACTCCGGGGATGACTTCCTGGGACGCTTTTTCCACCACCTACCCGATGCCTCCCTCGGGGAAATTATTTAACCAATTTTCCAGATTCCGATGGGAAGAAGGCAAGCCTTATTATAACTCACTCTTTTTTGCCCTCTTGCCACTAAGGAAAAGAGATAGGGAGTGCCTTTTTAAGCGGATTGAGGAAATGCCTAAGGGAATGAGCCAAGAAGCCAAGGAGAAAGTGGCATCGTAAAATCAAAGTCTTAAAAGCAAAGCAATCGAGAGAAATTTTAGCCCGACTAAACTTTTAAGGGTTCAGATAGTGACAGAACGGACAGGAGGTCTAATGGATAAGACCCAGAAAATCTCTTAATAAGAAGGTCAATCGGCCAATCAAAAGGGAAATCCTTGCCATCACCGTGTAGCCAAAAGAGGCACCAAAACCAAGCATAATAAAGATTATTCCCAAATAGGAAATAGGCTTTAATATCCCTTTCCTCTCCGCCGAGAAGAAAAAATAGGTGATGGTGGCTAAAACACCGATTAAGATCAAAACCGCCGAAATCCCATCGCCAATTTTTTGAAACTGGATTGGTAGAAGGACCGTTGCCTTCATCTGTTCAATGATTGAGGCATCAATCACCCGGGGAATGGCTGCCCCAGCACCATAACCCATAACGAAAGCGATTGGAATCCGAACCAGCCAAGAGATCTTGGGAATAAACCTGGTGAAATATAAAGCGCCAATAAAGGCAACGAGAATAAGCCATAACTTTTCCCCCTTACTCACCGGCGAAACCAAACTGGGAACTAATACCCGATGCCAATAAAAGGTTATCGCATAGCCATTGGTGACGCCAACGAAAAGATGCTCACAGAAGCGATAGAATGGATTGTCCTTATAGAGAAAGGAGAATATCCCCAAGGTCAAAACCGAAGCCACCAAAACCCAAAAGTCGGTAGTCATCTCTTTTTCCTCCTTAATAAGAAAAAACTGATATTACCAATAATGATAAATAGAATAATTGCAATGTGAGCCAAGGTCTGGGCGGTCATCGCTTCGGTTGCCTTTCGCCGTCCCTTGATATTAAACTCTCTCTCTACCAACTCCTCATATTCCGCTGCTCCTTTCATTCCAGCCAAAAGACCCGTAACCTGACCGGAATTGAGGTAGGGATAGAAATCCGCGGCCTGGACCGCGGTTGAACCGGCTCCCACCCGAACCCCAAAAGATGTTTGGGAATAGGTGATATACCAAAATGGAGTGGCGGAACCAGAAATGGAAACGACAAGCCCAACATCCCGATAGTTTCTAATCTTTTTCAGAAAAGGCAAGGTATCGGTTCTATTCCCATAGTAATCCACCGGAAATACCTTAGAGATACTTTCTCCCATCCCCAAGAGGACAACCAAGGGTGGGGTTTGCCAACCAAGAAAGACATAGTCCCGACCATAGATGATACTATCGGAATTACTCTTTGCCCTTTCGTTAAACTCCTTAACCACGACCCGTAAAGCATCTTCCGCTAATCCCAGTCCTAAAATCCCTAAGGTCAAAACCCCAACTTTTACCCTGCGAGCAAAAGCATGCCTCAATAGGGCATAGGTCATCGGATGAAGTTCGGGTTCGGTATCAGGGGTGTAATCAACAGAGATGAGTAACGCTTTATCTTCTGGTATGTTATTAATGTAGTTGAAGAGTCTTGCTACCGGCGGCATCGGTCTCGGAGAG
>JBDRVQ010000016.1 GCA_039801905.1 candidate division WOR-3 bacterium
GCTTTCTCTCCTAATAAAATTTTTAGCGCCTCTCGGAAATCACCGCTCGATAAGCCGTAGAGGTATAATTCCGGAAAGGTTTCTAAAAGTTTAGGGCTGGTTCGCATATATGGGGGTAAGATTTGGGATGCAAATGGCTCTGAACTATCACTTACCCGGGGCATCTTTATTTCTATGTGACCGCAACCAAGATTAACACTCCTCCGACTATATCCGTTTCGATAACCCCGAAATTTCTCCTTGGGAACCCTTTCGTGCCTCTTTCGGGCTAAAAATTCATCCCGCTCCAATTTTAAGGCTTCCTCAATTGATTCCTTAGCTCCGTTCCTCGCTATCTCGTCAAGGATACTTTTTAGCCAGAGCCTATTTTTTTGAAGGAGCCTCCGTCTTCTCTTTTGCTCTCGGCGGTTTCTTTTAACCCTTGATTTTTTAGAGATTTTAAGAAAAATACTCATGGTGTGTCTCCTTTGGCGGGTGCTGATTTTGGTGGCACCCGCCTTTTATTATAATCAAATATAACTCCTCTTTCAATTTTCCACATAATTTGAATATATCTCCCAGTTAAACCCTCCCTTACCTTCCCGATACGGCTCGGGATTACACCCCCTATTAGACCCTCGGTTAGACTCCCAATTACACCCTCTATTATATCCTCCATTAAACCCTCTATTAGACCCTCCATTAAATCCAGGATTACACCCTCCCTTAAACCTCCCCTTACGCCCCCTATTAAATCCCCTATACCGCTCCCTATATCGCCCCCCACTTTTTATAAAGATAAAACCATCCTTTCTTACCCTTCATCCTCTTTCCTTTGGATTTTCCCTTTTGGGATTAGTTATTTTGGAGGACCTCCGTGATTATCAATAAGACCCCCTTTATTAGACCTTTATTTTCTGCTCGGTCGCTTTGGGAAATTGAAAGCCAAATCTTTGGTGGTATCTTTCCCAACCCCTCTCAAATCTCTTAATTGGGTCTTTCTTCTTTATCTTTATTCTCATAACTCCTCCGGTAAAATGATCCCAAAGATATCAATCCGAATCCTCTTTAAGATTTCTAAATTTAAGCCCCTTTTGTGCCATTTTTCCTCTTTAAGGCGGATCTCTCTAAATAGGGGAAGCCCGGCATATTTATTGGAGAGGCGGTATAACTCTCGGGCGTAACAGAGATAGAAAGGGAAATTTGAGACTGGGCAGTCGTATTGGGAGAGGGTGGCTTTGGTCTTTATCTCAATCTCTGTGATTTGGGCGAAGTAGGAACTAATCTGCTCCAGCATTGATCTGCCGAATCGGGTGTATCTCTTCTCAATCACATTCGGGTCTAAATTGGACTCATACTTTTTGACTCTCTTTAAGGCATCTCTTACTCCCATATTTGCCTCCATATAATATAACACCCAAAAAGGCAAAAACCTTAATAAAAACTTGCCCTCAAAATCTTAGGGGTTGACTTTTCCTAAGAATCAGTTATGATAAAAAATGTTAGGGATAATTTTAAGTATCTTTGTTTTTAACCTAAATTTAGAATTAGTGCAAGTGGAAAAGGTTCAAGAAGAACCTTTCCTTTATTCTGCGGGCGGTCAATTTCTCTACCAGATTGAATACGGAAGAGAAGCAGTCGGTGAAATTCCCGTAAAAAGATTTTCCCTTTATGATAGAAAAGGAGACCTTCTCTGGTTTAAGGAGTTTCCCGAAGAAGAAGCCTTCTTCGTCTCCGATCTCGGTTGGGTCGTTGGTGTCTTTGGTTCCCATCCCAAAGCCCGGCTCACCTTCTATGACGGAAAAGGGAAGATTAAAAAGAGGTTGGAGATAGAATATCCTTATGGCTATTCCTTTTCTCAAACTGGTAATTTCTTTTACGCCAATACCGCGCGAGGGATTTTGGCTTTTAACCGAGAAGGAAAGGTTATTCGGAATTTTGGTTTCGGCGGACCATTTTTCCCTTCGCCTGATGACAAATTCTTCGCGGTAAGAAGAGAAGACTCCCTCTTCCTTTTTAAGGAAGGGAAAAATTTTGGCAAATTTCCCCTCGCCTCTTTAATGTTTAGAGACCTCGCCTTCTCTTCGGACAATAAACTTTTGGCGGTGGCAGAGAAACATCACATCTCCCTCTTCTCTCTTGAAAAAGATATCCAACTCCTCTGGCGCAAGGAATTTGACCGTGCCACCTCCCTTTTGCAAGTGGCGGTTGATGATAAGGGCACTGTTTATCTGGGAGGGGAAACGGAAAGAAGAGAAGGCTTCTTATCCGTTCTTAAAGAAGGCGAAGAGAGGGAAAGGGTTAAAATTTCTTATCTCGCCCCTTACGAAACGATTTTAGAAATTTTTTTATCCCCCAATTCCGTTTCGGTTCGGACAACCGAACAAAGGTTCCATTTCTCAGTGAGTGGTGATTAGAAAAGTAAGATTTTTCTTACTTCTCCTTTCCTTTTTCCCATTTCTCCTTCTGGGTATTGGCTGGCCCTTGCCACCAGGAGATTCGGTCTATCCCTTAGGAAATAACTGGGGAAATTTTCAGGATTATGGCGGTGGGCCTTACTTCCATAACGGAATTGATGCCATAACTGTTGGGCAACACAACCGACCGGTGATTGCGGTTAGTAAAGGTTGGGTTAAAGCCTGGCTGACGATTGAAGCCGAGCTCCACTGGCGATTGGCAATCTGCGATTCCAATTTAAGTTTTACCGGAAGGGCGCCGGGTTGGCTCTATGCCCACATTGACCCGAATCGCTACCACAAGCAGGAAGGTGATTCAGTTCTCCCCGGGGATACGATTGGTTACCTTGTCTATTGGTCGGTATCCGGTTTTGACCATATCCATTTTGCCCGGATCTCTGATACTGGTAGTCTCTGGCGCCGAGGAAGTTCCCAACCCCAAAATCCCACCTGGTGGTTCATCCAAAACCCTTTAACCATCATCCAACCTAATACCGACACTGTGAGACCGGTATTTGAAAATGCCCGAACCGGACAACTCTTTGCCTTTTGCCGGAATAATTCCTCCACCTATTTTAATGACCTAAATAATCTCAATGGGGATGTTGATATTATCGCCAAGATTTACGATAAGACTGGCTTTTCAACTGGAAACCCCACCTGGGATAAATTAGCCCCTTACAAGATAAAATATTCTATTCGGGGGAGATATGCCCGAATTCCCGAAACCTTATCTTTAATCTTTAAGTACGGGCTTCCGCCCAGTGGCAGTAACGAAATAAGGGTTGTCTATAAAGACGATGCCACCTGTAACAGCCGGGGTGATTACAATAATCGGGATTATTATTTCATTGTGACAAATACCGATGGCGATTCTCTAATTGAGATGTCCGATACCACGGGTAAGTGGCGGACGCAAAACTTTCCGGATGATTACTATTGGGTAAAGGTAATCGCCGAAGATGTCTGTGGCAATTGGCGGGCGGAAAGTATCTTAGTAAAAACTAATAATAATAACCCGATAAGGGATGTTGGAGTCACTAAGATTCTGAGCCCAACCGGAATGGTTGATTCGGGGACGGTTATCATCCCGGCCTGTTCTCTTTATAACTACGGGGGAGTGAATGAAAACTATCGGGTGCGGATGAAGATTGGCAACTTTTATAATGATACTGCCCGGATCACCAACCATTCACCCGAAACCTACCGCTATTTAACCTTCCGCCCCTGGGAAGTAAAAGAAGTGGGCAACCATCCCGTCTCCTGCTCCACGGAATTGGCTAATGATATGGATTTAACAAACGACAAAAAATCCGATTCGGTCAAGGTGCAAAGACCGGTGATTAGGGATGTCGGCTGTCAAAAGATTTTAGCCCCAACCGGGACAATTGATTCGGGGAGTAGCGTTATCCCTGCCTGCTCGGTTTATAATTATGGTAACACCCAAGAAAGTTATTCGGTGCGGATGAAGATTGGGGATTTCTATGATGAAGTCACTTCCGTCTCTAACCACCTACCCGGCACCTCCTACTACCTCACATTTCCACCCATCACCTTTAATTATCCAAGGGGAAGTTATTTCCTCTCTTGTTCCACTCAACTCTTTTCCGATACCAATCCCGCCAATGACAAGAAGGTTGACTCCTTAAAGATTATAGTTAAGGATGTGGGAACAATCTCTCTTCTCCTGCCGAGTGTAATTGACTCCGGATGTTTTATCACCCCTGCCTGCTCGGTTTATAACTTTGGAGACCAGATGGCAAGTTATTGGGTTAGATTAAAAATTGGTAATTTTTATCTTGATACGGTCTGGGTGGCAAACCACCAACCAGGAATTCCCCTTTACTATACTTTTTCCATGTGCCAGATGAATGAGATTGGCACCCACCTGGCTTCTTGCTCCACGGAACTTACCGGTGATATGCACCCGGAGAATAATAAAAAGGCTTTCGCCATTAATGTCCAGAGGGGAGATTTTCCTGATGTCGGGGTGAAGGTGATTGTGGCACCCAAAGGGTTAATCAATTTGGGAGAAGAAGTTATTCCCGCCTGTACCGTTTTCAATTATGGTAACACCCAAGAAAGTTATTCGGTGCGGATGAAGATTGGGGATTTCTATAACGAAGTCACTTCCGTCTCTAACCACCTACCCGGTACTTCCTACTATCTAACCTTTCCTCTTTGGCTTGCTAACCAAAGCGGTGTTTATTTAGTCTCCTGCTCCACAGAACTTTTTAGCGATCGGCATCCGGAAAACGACCGAAAGTCTGATACCGCCTTGGTAATAAAACCAAGTATGCCCGCAGGCTGGATTAAAATTGGGGATGTGCCATTAGAACCGGATGGAAAGAAGATAAAAAGTGGTGGGGCGATAGTGGTGGTTAATGAGACCCTTTACCTCATAAAAGGGAACAACACCCGCAACCTCTATAAATACTTCTTTTATACGACCCCGCCTCCTGATCCATTCGCCCAGTTAACTGATTCCCTACCCCTTGGTCCTTCGGGAAAGAATGTGAAGAAAGGGAGCGCGATGACAACCGATGGCCGTTATCTCTATATCGCCAAAGGGGCCAACACGAAGGAGTTCTACCGTTATGATACAAAGAGAGAGGAGCCAATTTGGGAAACACTACCGCCAATAGAAGGGGAAAGAGGGCTTAAAGGGGGCACAGGTCTTGCCTATCTCAATGGATATATCTATCTTCTGAAAGGTTCTAATACGAAGGAGTTCTACCGATACCATATCCAAGAGAAGTTTTGGGAAAGGAGAAGGGATGCTTTGGGAATAAAGGGATACGGTGACGGTAGTTCTCTCGTCGCTTATGATGACACATCAATCTTTCTCCTCCAGGGTAAATATAATAACTTCTATCGCTACCATCCGGAGAAGGACTCTTGGTACGAGAAGAGCCCCCTCCCTTTCTACCATCCGCAACTCAATCGGAAGAAAAAGGCAAAGGAAGGAGCAGCGCTTGCCGGATTTAGTGGTCTGGGCAGCATCTTTGCCTTTAAGGGCGGAAATACTAATGAGTTCTGGAAATACGAGCCAATTCGTGATACTTGGATTGGGCTTGAGACAATCCATTTGGGTCCGGAGAGGAAAAGGGTTAAAGGGGGTGGTAGCCTCTGTGCCAGTGGCTCAGAAAACTTTATAAAAATTGGTGCCCTAAAAGGTAATAATAGTACAAGCATCTGGGGATTTTTCATCCCCGACCCGGAAAGAATCGCTTCTCACCCAGGAGTAACTCCTGAGAAACCCTTGCCTCCTCAATCTCTCAACCTTTCCATCACTTCCTCCCCCGCTCCCCAATTTCCATCGGTTAAAATTTATAATGCTCTCGGCTTTTTAATCGGAGAGAGGAAGTCAAGAGGACTAAATCTTCCTAATGGTATTTACTTCTTAGAAGTAAAGATGGGGAATAGAATAAAAAGGCAAAAGATTATCTTTATAAAGTAAAATGAAAAGGATAAAAATTATTGGCACCGGTTCCTACCTGCCGGAAAAGATTATTAATAATTTTGATTTAGAAAAGATGGTGGACACAAGCGACGAATGGATTACGGAAAGGACCGGGATTAAAGAGAGGCACATCGCCCGGGAAGACCAAGCAACTTCGGATTTGGCTTACGAAGCGGCAAAGAGGGCACTAACGATGGCGGATGTTAAGGCAAGTGACATAGATACGATAATCGTTGGCACGTCTACCCCGGATACTGTTTATCCTTCAACCGCCTGTTGGCTCCAAAAAGCATTGGGAGTTAAGGGAAGTGCTGCCTTTGATGTCAGCGCTGGTTGTTCCGGCTTCCTTTATGCCTTAGAGATTGCCTCGAATCTCATCGCGCAAAAAAGCGCCCAGAAAGTTTTGGTCGTGGGCGCCGAAGTGATGTCAAAAGTGGTCAATTGGGAAGACCGGGCAACCTGCGTTTTATTCGGCGACGGTGCCGGAGCCGCGGTTATTGTTCCCGCGGAAGGGAATTCCGGCATTCTTGCTTCTTATTGGGGGGCGGATGGTAATTTAGCCCCTTTACTCTATCAACCCGCTGGTGGCACAAGACTACCCGCTTCTGAGGAAACCGTGAGGAAAAGACTCCATTCGGTCCATATGGAAGGAAGGGAAGTCTTCAAGTACGCGGTCATCTGGATGGGGAAGGCAGCGCTTAAGGTTTTATCCGAAGCCAATTTGACGCCAGAAGAGATTGCCCTCTTTATACCCCATCAGGCAAATATGCGGATTATTGATGCCACCTTAGAAAAGGTGAAGATACCAAAAGAAAAGACCTACTTAAATTTGCCCAGATGCGGCAATATGTCCGCCGCCACGATTCCGGTCGCCCTGGATGAGGCTTATCGGGAGGGAAGAATTAAAGATGGTGACTATATCTTACTCTCCGCCTTTGGCACCGGTTTTACTTGGGCGGCGATGGTATTAAGGTGGTGAATATGATTGAGATTAGATTCCACGGTCGGGGAGGTCAAGGGGCGGTGGTCGCCTCCGAGATATTGGCGAGCGCCCTATTTCGGGAAGGAAAGTTTGTTCAGACATTTCCGGAATTCGGCGTGGAAAGGAGGGGAGCTCCCGTCCAAGCCTTCCTTCGCTTATCGGACAGTCCAATCAGGGTTCGCTATAAGGTTTATCACCCGGACCACATTGTCATCTTTGATAAAGTCCTGATCAACCAGGTACCCATCTTTGAAGGTTTGAAAAAAGGGGGGTGGGTCTTAATCAACACCAACTCCTCTCCCCAAGAATATAAATTTCCGGATTATCACACTGCTACTTGCGATGCCACAGGAATTGCCATCAAGTATAAGTTAGGACCAAAAACCGCACCTATCGTCAATACCGCAATGTTGGGTGCCCTCTTACGCATTTTGCCTCTGGTGCAAATTGAAACCTTAGAAGAAAGTATCAAAGAATACATCAAGAAAAGAGCGGAAGATAATATCTTGGCGATGCGGGAGGCTTATAATGAGACAAAATTTTAAAGAGATGAGAATTGAAGACTATCCGGTTTGTGCCATCTCCTTGGAGACAACCCTTCTCAATAAAACCGGCACCTGGCGCATCTTTCGGCCGGTATATGAGAATAAAATCCCACCCTGCCGGGATGCCTGCCCCGCGGGTGAAGATATCCAAAGATACATCTACCTCTGCCAAAAAGGAGAATACGAAGAAGGATACCGGACCATTCTGAAAAGTAACCCTTTCCCTGCCATCACCGGTCGGGTCTGCTTCCACCCCTGTGAAGATGCCTGTAACCGAAGGGAATACGACGAGCCAATCGCCATTCATCACATTGAGAGATTTCTGGGTGATTACGGGTTGGAAAAGATAGAAAAGAAAGATTCTACTCGGCGAAAGGGGAGAACGGAAGTGGGACAAAAAGCGGCGGTAATCGGTTCGGGTCCCAGCAGCCTTGCCTTCGCTTATTACCTCTCCCGGGAAGGTTTTAGTGTCACAATCTTTGAGAAAGAAAGCCTACCCGGTGGTTTATTAAGAACCGGTATCCCCGCCTACCGCCTGCCCAAAGATGTGTTAGACAAAGAGATTAAAAAATTGGAAAGATGGGGAGTGAAATTTATTACGAATACCTCTTTCCCGAAAGAGGTTTCCCTTTCTGATCTGAGAAAAAATTACGCCATCATCTTTTTTGGCATTGGCGCCCAGAAGGAGCGAAGGTTGGATATCCCCAATGAGGATTCAGAAGGTGTCTTAGAAGGGATCTCCTTTTTAAGGATGATAAACTTAGGGAAAAAGCCAAGGATTGGGAAAAGGGTCTTAATAATTGGTGGTGGCAACACGGCGGTTGATTGCGCCCGAGCTGCCAAGAGGTTGGGAAAGGATGTCACTATCCTCTACCGCCGGACCAAAGAAGAGATGCCGGCTTCCCCAGAAGAAATCCAGCAAGCCGAAGAAGAAGGGGTAAAGATTCATTATTTAGTCGCTCCGGTAAGGGTCTTAACCACTAGGGATAAGAAAGTAAAGGGTTTAGAATGTATACGGATGAAACTGGGCTCTCCTGATAGTTCGGGCCGGAGAAGGCCAATTCCGATTAAAGGCTCCAACTTCTCAATCCCCGGGGAAACCGTCATTAAAGCGATCGGCGAGATAGTAGAGATGGAAATCCTTCCCAAAGAACTGGAGAAGACCCCTTGGGGGATAAAGACCGACCAATTTGGGAAAACCAACCTTCAAGGCATCTTTGCCGGGGGGGATTGCGTGACCGGCCCGCAGACTGTGGTTAAAGCAATCGCTTGGGGGCGAAGAGCCGCAGAAACGATTCTGGGGAAGAAAACAGAAGAAATAAGAAAGGAGATTGTCAATTTTAACCTTTTGAATACTTTCTATTTTGAGAAAATGGCGAGGGTTAAGATGCGCTCCCTCCCCTTAAAAAAGAGGAAGACCTTCCAGGAGATAAATCTTGGCTATAACGAGGAGGAACTTTTAAGGGAAACCGGAAGATGCTTTTCTTGTGGAGTCTGTAACCAATGTGACAACTGTTATGTCTTCTGTCCGGATTTAGCGGTAAGGAAGAAGGAAGACGGTTACGAGTTTGACTATGACTATTGTAAGGGGTGTGGTGTCTGTGCCCGGGAATGTCCCCGGTGTGCGATAACTATGTATCCGGAGGCGGAAATATGAAACTTCAGGAGATTACCGGAGTGAAAAAGGTTGTCACGGGCAACCATGCGGTTTCCTACGGTGTCCTTCTGGCACGGGCTCAGGTGATTGCTGCCTATCCCATTACCCCTCAGACACAGATTGTGGAACTCCTTTCCGAATTCTGTGCTACTGGTCTCTTAAAGGCGAAATTCATTAAAGTGGAATCCGAACATTCGGCAATGGCTGCCTGTGTCGGTGCCTCCATCAGTGGAGTCAGGGCATTCACCGCTACTTCTGCCCAGGGCTTAGCCCTAATGCATGAGATGTTGCATTGGGCGGTTGGTGCCCGCCTACCAATCGTTGTCGCCAATGTCAATCGGGCGATGGGCCCAGGCTGGTCGGTTTGGACCGACCAGAACGATTCCCTCTCCCAAAGAGACGTCGGGATGATTCAATTATACTGCGAATCAAACCAAGAGGTCTTGGATACAACAATTCAATCTTTTAAGATTGCCGAGAAAGTCCTTTTACCAGTAATGGTTATCTTGGATGCCTTTGTCCTTTCCCACACCTCAGAACCGGTTGATATTCCGACCTTAGAAGAAGTTGACTCCTTCCTCCCTCCTTATCAACCGAGGCATTACTTAGATATCAATAATCCTCAGGCATTTGGTGGCTTAACCAGTCCTGACCATTACTACGAAATCCGGATGAAAATTGAACTAGCACACCAAGAGGCATTAAAAGTGGCAAAAGAGGTTGATGAAGAATTTAAAGAAAAATTCGGTCGGGGTTATGGATTAGTAGAACCTTACCATTGTGATGATGCCAAAGTGATTCTTGTCACCTCCGGCACAATCACCGGCACCGCCCGAGAGGTAATTGACGAAGAAAGAAGAAAAGGGAGAAAGGTTGGTTTATTAAAAATTCGGCTCTTTCGTCCCACTCCAAAGGATGAGATTAAAGAAGTTCTCTTACGAGCGGATAAGATCGCGGTCATTGACCGGAATATCTCCTTCGGTCATTCTGGAATATTCGCCCAGGAGATTAAGTCAATCTTCTATAATGCCTACCGGAAACCACCAATCTTTGATTTCATCATCGGTTTGGGTGGTCGCGATGTCCGAAGCGAAGATATCAAAGAGATTATTGACTATGTCTTCAAAAAGGATTATCCAACTGAAGACGCAATCTTTAAGGGGGTGAGACTATGAGAAGGTGGCAAGAGGCAAACCGAACCGAAGAACTGATGAACTCAGGACATTTTGCCTGTCCGGGTTGCGGCGGTGCCTTAGCGATGCGCCTTGCCTTAAAGGCACTCGGTAAGAAAACGATTGTTGTCATTCCCGCCTGTTGTTGGTCAATAATTGATGGGCCATTCCCTTTACACTGTCTTAAGGTTCCGGTCTACCATACCGCTTTTGAAACCGCGGCGATTATGGCGAGTGGGATAAAAGCGGGATTGGAGATACAGGGGAAAACCGATATCCAGGTTTTAGCGTTTGCGGGTGATGGTGGTACTGCCGATATTGGCATCCAAGCCCTCTCCGGGGCTTGCGAAAGAAATGACGATATAATTTATGCCTGTTATGACAACGAAGCCTATATGAATACTGGTATCCAGCGTTCTTCGGCTACCCCACTTTTTGCCTGGACCACAACCACCCCCGAAGGGACACCAAAGGGAGAACCAAAAAAGAATATGGTGGAGATTGTTGCCGCCCATCGGGTTCCCTATACCGCCACCGCCTCGGTCGGTTTCCCTGAGGACCTAATCGCCAAATTTAAGAAGGCGAAGGGAATTAAAGGACTAAAATATATCCACATTTATGCCCCTTGCCCGACTGGTTGGCGAATGGCGCCGGAGCTTTTAATTAAAGTTTCCCAACTGGCTACCGAAACCTGCATCTTTCCTTTATACGAAATTGAAGATGGCATAAGATATAGGATAAATTACTACCCAAAAGAGAAATTACCGGTAAAAGAGTATATTAAAATTCAAGGGCGTTTCTCCCATCTCACTGAGAAGGAAATCGACCTTATCCAAAAGAAAGTAGATTTTGAATGGGAATTATTAAATAAGAGGGTAGCAGCAAAGTTTTAACCCTCCCTTAAAATTATTTCATTTTATCGGGAGATGAGGAAAACTTTCTTCACTTTTCGGTTTTTTCCCTTTCCCACCTCAACCAGATAGACCCCAGCCGGTAAATTTTTAAGCGCTTCCTCCTTCTCCGCCACCAATCTTCCCAAAGGATTATAGACCTTCACTTCCAGAAAGGGAACTCCTATCTCGGAGAGGATTGGTTGGGAAGTTCCTCCGAATTCTTCGCTTGAAAAGTTTTTTGCCAAAAATTCATCTCCGGTGCCTCCGGAATAGCGCCAGAGACCAGTGGTATTATTTCCTTTCAGAGCAAAGATATAACCATTTTGGTAAACTAAGAAACCGCCACCCTTAACCCCTTTATTTTCGCTTCCCGAAGGTAAAAATGGAGCAGGACTCCAATTATTGGCACCAATATCATATACCCAAAACTCATTACTATTCCCACCCTTAAAGGCATAGAGTTTATTGTTCGCAAAAACGATTGCTCCCCCTTCCTTCACATATCTTTTCCTACCAACCGTTGGATGAGTAAAAGGTAGAATTGAAGAGAAACCACTAACCCAGGCATCACTGGTAATGTCGTATTTATGTAACTCGTTATACTTTGCCCGCAGACAATAGATTGTTTGATTACCATCAAAGGTAATCGCACTCCCAATCTGATAACCTTTATCCGGAGAACTGTAAGCCGGTGCTGATTGCTTCACTTCCCAAGTATTATCCATCACATCGTAGAGATAAAAATCCTTCGTCTTTGAACCCTTTAGTAGATAAATACATCCCCGGCCATTCTTCTCACAGTAGACCATTCCGGTGCCGCCTTTTAATGCCACCCCAGGGATTTGGCTTAATGATGTTAAACTTAAAGGATTTGTCTTTGGTGCCCGATAGAAAAGACTTTTATTACCACCCGGAACAATATAGATATAATCGCCACCTGCTAAGATAAAACCACCTTTCTTTATCTTTAAATCCTCGCCCCCGTAACGAAGATTACCAATAAAGGCGATGCCATTAGTTAGGGGATTAAAACGATAAAGGCTCGGCTTATTATTTCCTTTCAGAACGAAAATCGTTGTATCATCAATCACCGCTAAACCGCCACCGCTCTTCACCGCCTTACCATCCGGACTGAATGGCACATCCGCTACTTTCTCCCAACCAGTGATTGGCGAATAAATTTCCAGATTCTTTGCCAACTCATCGTTTCCGGAATTTTCATCCCCGCTTAAGGCGGTGTGAGCACTAATCGCATAAAAGCCAATTATAGGAATTGAGACCTGAGGAAAGGAAATCTCCTGCCACCCATCCGGTGGTAAGTTATTAACCGAAGCCGTCTCCTTATAGATTGTCTCCGCTGGTGGTCGGACAATAATAAACCAGACCGGAAAAGAAGCGCTATTCAACCCGTAATTTTCCACCCTAATTTTAGGAGAAAATAGACTATCCTTCTTTACCCGGTTGGGTGGCGAGAGAATCTCTGCCACTCCGACATCCCAATTATAAACCACAGTCCGAAGACTGCACTTATAAGTAAAGGTTAAATTATTGGCTGAACCCTGCCATTGCGTAACAGTAACGGCGAGAGCGATATGGGAATGACCAGAAAAAGAGACCGTCTTTATACCGCGATTCCAAGGATACGGCAAAACGAAGCCATAAGTATCCGAAGGAGGGGTTTTATAACCAATCGCGTATCCTGACCAGAGATAATTATCTTCGCCATCAAAAACCATTCTCAGATAGTTTGTGCCGCCAGCCGAAAATTGAATGTAATTCGTCCCACCCGGACCCGAAGGATAACGATTGCCTTGATCACCTGTAGCCGGATAAGAATTATGATTCCGAAGCACCGAAGATGGCGGCCAGAGGTTAGATTCGGAAAAATAATGAGTGGGATCGGCCCGCGTACCGGTGAAATAACGCCAGAGTCCGTATTCCTTTAAGGCATTAGTTAAGTTGCTGGCAAAATTGCCAAGGGCATCATTTATACCGGAAAGGGTATTCTCTCCGGAAACTTGTCCCATCCTTTCCCAGGCTCTCCTTGGGCAACTTATTGCGTAGCACTCCGCAAGAAACATCGGCCAGAGACAACCCGCATATTCATAAAGGTCTTCATCACAGGTTATCGGCTTGTGCGGAGAATCTAAGGGGTCTATTGACCAAGAGAGATAATCCATATACTGATTTTCATTATCATAGCAGACATCTTCCATCCAGGTGGCGCAATTCTCCTGCCACCAGTCATCTTCTAAATAACTATAACGAAGTTGGGAAGCGTGATTAAACTCATGGGAAGAGACAACCCTTAAATCACGGAAAGAGAGCCCCGGAGCAATTTCCATATAACTTGTGGCACCGTCAGGATAGGGATTGGTATAGAGATACTCTCCCACTGTCCTTCCCATCACATAGAGACCGAGGTCTCGGATATAGACATCATACCGGTCATCCGGACCTGCCCCATCCGGTGGTGGAGATGCCCAACCTAAGGTATCAATCTGTTTTGCCCAAGAATACTCCATATACTTAGAAAGCGATTCCGCATAAGCCCGAGTGGTCGCATTCGTTCCGATGGTATCAAAATGGATAATGAAATGGGTAGAATAGACATATTTCGGCCCATCCGGGGGCCTTGGGATCTTTTCTCCCATCCTAAAAACCCTTAAAGCCTCTTGCGTACCGCACCATTCCTTCTTCTCCGCCCATAAAAAAGCAATAAAAATTAAGAATAAAAAGATTGTTATCTTCTTCATATCTTCTCCTTTTTAACTTAGAATTATAAGAATAATTTCTCTTTTGTCAAAAGAAAGATCTCTTTAAATAAAGAGGGTATTTTTTTAATTTCCTCCTTATCCCAAAATAGACTCCTTCTATTTTAATTCAATAAAAGAACTTTCTTCTTGATATCAATTTTCGGGCCAAAAATTTGCAGAAAATAGACACCTCTCCTTAACTTTTTAGACACCTCTACTTCTATTGTCCCATTAACCTCTTCTTCCCTCTCCTCCAAAAGGCGGCCATTAGCAGCAAAAAGCCTTAACTTTATCCGCCCTTCTAGCCCCTTAATTAAAATTCTCTTCGGAAGGAAACTGATGACGGAAAACTTTTGCTCCTCCGTTAAAGCAACACCCATAACGAAAAAGGAATCGGACGCGGTGGAAACACGATATTCACCGTCACTAAACTCAAAATGAAACCGATGCCAACCCGGAGCGAATCCGGTTTGGGAGCGGATAAAAATTGCGCCATCTAAATAATAGTGGTCAGGAGAACCGATACGGTAGGGAGTGCCGTCAATATAAATATTTCGGATAAAAGGGAGGTGGTTATTAGTATCTTTATAAAGAACCGAAAAGTGAAAGGTATCTTCGGGTGCGCCACTCCTTGGTATAACTTGTCCGTTAGTTAAAACCGGTGGGTTATTGGTTCCGATGGTAAAGTTATGAGTATTCTGGTAGAACCGGCAAGGTTGGGTACCATCGGCAAAGGTAAATTCGCCACTCAAGCTCACCTGCGCCGTGGCACCAGTGATGGCAATCAAACCTTCATAGGTCTCAAACTGAGGGTCGTTAATTAAATCATTCAGGCGAAAGCGAATGTCCAACTGATTTCCGGATATTGACTGGTCAATGCTACTAATCCGGGTAAGCGTTCCTAATGGGTCATCCACGTGGAGTCGGTAGAGTCCCGGTTCAACATTGATCACCCCTGGGATATTAATACTGGCCCTTATCGCTAAATAGACATAATCGGTATCGCGTATAAAGGGTCGCGGGTTGATTATTGCCGCTCCGTAAATAAACCAAGGACCGAGAAGCCCAGCACTATAAGGCCAACTGGTGCTATTATTGATGAGCCTGATGTAGATATACTCTGCTGAATAGCTAACGAAAAAGTCTCGCAATTCCAAATTTGCCCTTCCCCCAATTTGGCAGTCATTATCCGGCTCATCACCCGTGAAGGCTAAAAGGTTGGCGGTGGGAGGCCAGGTATTATTCACATTCTTTGGGCTTTCCGTAGCAAAATTTAAAGAATCCCTATCAATCGCAAAGCAGTAATAGGTGATCGTCCCAGAAGAAGGGAGGATTCTCATATTCTCCCAGGTTTCTTCATAAAACCGCTCACCCATTCGGGAAAGAGGAAGACTTTCCCAGGTCGCTTGATTATCCCTTGAATATTTTAACCAAACGGAAAGAACGGAATCTAACCCGATTGGGTTCCCTAAAGTGTCCTTTATTGTATCCGGAGGGGCATCAAGATGAAAAAGACAGGTATCGGTACCAACCGGTGCCGAGCTTGTGATATTTTTTAGATAAGGAGCGGTAATGCTAAAATTTTCAAATTGTCCTGAAAGGTAGAAAAAGACAGCACTACTTAAAAAAATGACTAATCCTTTCATATCTCCTCCTCATCTTATTTAGGGATTATTATCTTCTTTCTTTTTCCTGTTTCTGATTTTAGGATATAAATACCCGAGGGAAGATTTCTAAAACTTTCCCCTTTTCCTTCCTCTAATTTCTTCCCAGAAAGCTCTCTTAATGCCTTGATTTTTCTCCCCGTAATGTCATAAATTGTCCATTCGGTTAACCCATCTTGCTTTTGGGAAAAGTGAAGCCCCCTCTCTTCCAAAGCAATAAAATTCCAATAGCAAGCGATATAATAATCGTAGTAACTACCTCTACCTTCACTCCATCCGGCAACACCATACTCCGGATAAGAGGCTCTATCGGTACCGGTAGCGGCAAACCCGTAGTCATTCCTTCCCGCTGGTCCGTCATAGAAATGACGGAATCTCTCCCGACCCGTAAAACCGAAGTAAAAGAGAGAAATATAGTCATAATCACCCCGGTTGCTTTGGGTAGTGCCGGTAACTAAAAGGTAGCCGCTAGAAAAGGTTAAACCGAAGGCGAAATCGTCTCCACCACCATCATAAATCTGGCGCCAGCGCTCCACCCCATTTTCATCATAGCATATGCTTAGGATATCATAACCGGAGATTGGAGAGTAACTATATCCGGTGACGCAAATAAAATCCCAAGTCCTGGTCCATTTTATTCCCCAGGCGTGGTCATCCCTTCCTCGGTCAACGCGCCTTGTCCATAGGGTCTCACCCGAGGGCGAGAGTTTCAGGAGCCAGTAATCGGCGTTTTCTCCATAAGAAGTGCCAACAATATAAATATTCCTATTCTCATCGGTAGCGATTCCTGCCGGATAATCGTCGTCGTTTCCCGGTCCATTGAAGCGCTTTTGAAAAACCAAGTTTCCGTTTTGGTCATATTTCAAAACGAGGTAGTCAAAATTATTTCTCCCACCCCAAGAATAGAGTGCTAAGATGATGTTGCCTTCCTGATCAATTGTGAGCGCGCGGGGAATATCGTCACCGTTTGAATCATTATTAAAAATTCTGGTCCATAAGGTTTCGCCCTCCCCGTTATATTTTACAAGTAAGGCATCGTATCCCCTGTGAACGTCAAAGAAAGAAATGCCTGCAACATAAAAATTCCCTTCTCCGTCTATCTCCGAACAATAAGGTAAATCATCAGAATTCCCAGGACCGTTAAGCCTCTTTTCCCACAAGAGTTCGCCATCTGCTCGGTATTTGAGAATTAAAAAATCATACCCACTCCTCACTTGGCTGTAACCGATGACAAAAGCATTCCCTTCCCGATCAACTCTTAAATCCGTGGCGGCGTCGTAACCGTTAAACTCTGAGTTATACCTTCTCGCCCATAAAACCTCTCCGCGTTCATTATATTTTATCGTGAGAAAATCGTAATAAGAAGTATCTCCATAACTTTTTCCTGTCACATAGACCAAAGCCTCATAATTACAGGGGAAAAGCCGGATCGCGGCTGGATAATCTGCCCAGTTTCCCGTTCCGTTATATCTCGCCTCCCAAAAGGTCTGAGAGTGAAGGAAGGAAATTAGGATGGGGGAAAAGAGGAAAAGGATAAAAATTTTCCTCTTTAAAAAATTTATAATAGTCATAATACCTCCTTCAATTTATAATCACCAACTTCTTCATTAGATTCTTTTCTCCGATGTTCAAATTTAAGAAATAGACGCCCGCTGATAATTTAGCATTTTCCTTAAATTGGTGTTCTCCCGAAGAGAGAAAACCCTTATAAATCTCTCTCACTTTTCTACCAGTCTGGTCAAAAAGGTATAAGGAAACTTTTTCTTCTTTTGGTAAATAGAAAGAGAAGGCTAAGTATCGCGCTGGGGAAACAATTTGGATAGGAATTTGTCTAATGTTCGGCGTCCAAGAAAGAATCGGGAGATAAGAAGAAGCATCCGGTACCAAAAGATGAGAAGGTCTTTCCGGGTCGTGGTAGATAAAATTAGTGGCAACTAAGGTGTTAAGGGTATCGTTTCGCCGAAAGGGTGCCCCGGTATTCGGATTCCTCTCAAACCTTGGGTAGTTGGATGAAGTGATACTCACCCTTAATCTATGACCGGTATTAAAGACATAAGCAGTTGACCAGAGGTCAATTTCAAAGGTATCAACCTCATAAGGTGTGAGGAGGTCTTCTCGGTCAAGTCCATGCCTTTTTCTCGCCATTAAGATATTGTCGGTCAAAAGAATACTCCTTCCATCCGGATAGACATCCGAGACCCTCACCACCCAATCAGTATCAAGCCGGTTAGAGGCACCAAAAAGGATAAGTCGCAACTTACCGCAAACCATCACGGGCGAAGGAAAAGGCGAGGTCGTCCAAACTAAGACATCACTCCTTGCCTCAATTGGTCGCTGGTCTCTCGGACCATATCCCCCCGGAATGCCGATGTATTCTCTCCCACCGATCGTCGGGCAAGGATTTCTTGGGTCATAAAAAAAAGAATCTGGCGGTGATGGAGAAGGTAAAGTAGTATCTAAAATTCCGCCCGGCTGAAGATAATATCTCTTCTCCACCACCTGCGGCAAGGGCCAGGTGTCAGCAAGAACCCAGCGATTCCAAAGGCTCGTATCCGGAGTTGTCACATCGCCCATAAGATAAAATCGCACCTTCGGTTCCTCCATAATCCCTGTAGAATCGCCTCTTAACCAGTAATCATACCAACGGACCACCTCCATAATCTGTTCTTCTTCGGACATCTCCGCATTGGGCGGGAATGTGAGTTCTCCTTGGCGGCGACTTCCCCAGGCACCACCATGTCCCCAAGGTCCACAAAATAACTTTTGATTCCGAAACCGCGCCTGTAATTCCGAAAATGCCAAAAGTTGTCCGTCGGTATATAAGTCAAACCAACCAGTAATATGAAACATCGGATAGGGAGCGGAGTCCCAGCGGGTGGTTAAATCAACAACCTCCCAGAAGGGAGAATAGTTAGGATGGTTAGCGACCGAATCAATGAGCCAGGGTGTGCCGACACCAGAAAGCCAAGTCTCAACTAACGCCTTCCGAAAGACGCCACCGTTATAGGCGACATAATGATACATACTCGGGCCGGCAACAATCGGGGCAAAACAACGAACCCGAGGTCTTGTCCCAGCAGCGAGATATTGGGTCATCCCGTGTGCTGATGCCCCATACATTCCAATAATTCCGGAACACCAACCTTGAGATAAAAGCCACTCAATCGCATCATAACCATCTCGTAAATCTCCCCAACCATCAGTCAAAAATACCATCGGCTCCCCTTCCGAACCGTGATACCCGCGTAGGTTTTGAATAACGAGCGCATAACCCTTAAAATCGCATAAGAGATAAGCAAATATTGAATCTAAATCTCGCTCGTCATAGGGAGTTCGGTTGAAGAGCGTCGGATAAGGAGGTGGGAAGGTAGTAGGGAGATAGACGGTAGTTGCCAATCGGACACTATCCCGCATCGGGACCATAAAATTAAATTTAATAAATGAATAGAGAGAGCCGAGAGGTATTAAAAATAATAAAAATAAAGCAGGAAAAAGATGGTAGGAAATTCTCCTCATATCTCCTCCTGATAAATAATAATACCAAAAAATTCTAATGTCAACTTCAACTTGGCTATAATGTTTCTGCCAAAATCGGAAAAAGATTTTGGCTAAGTTTGGTCTTATCTAAAGATACCCTCCGCCAGAGGCGAGAAGAAATAAACTGATGACATATTTTATCTCTTTCCCATAAGGGATATAAAATATTCGCCATCCATCTGTCAAAAGCCCTAAACCATAAGCGATAAACCAAAGCCAAATGCGAATATCAATAATAAACCTTCCTTAATAGAAGATGGCGATAGGCTTCACTAAGTCTTAAGGTCCAGGCGGTTTTTGAAATATTTCTTCCGGTTGGTTTAAGACGGGTTTAGCCATAATCTTAAAGATTTTGCCAAAGTTTTTGGTGGTCCACTAATTTGAAGAGCCTTTGGATATTCCCAAATCTGAGATCTTAGGTCTTAGAGTGATCATTTTTAACTCTTGCCTCTAAATATTGACTTATCCTTGAAATTTCTTAAACTACTTGATGTTAAAGATAAAGATGAAATTTGGTTTGGAAATGATTGTTTTCTCTCTTCTTTTATCTTTATCTTCTCTTTTCGGCACTCAGAATCTCTGGTTAAAGATAAAAGAGAAGTATAAGAAAGTGAATACTATTCAGGGGAATTTTAGCCAAAGGGTCTGTTCAGAAGCAGAGGGAACTTGTGAAGAATTCCAAGGTTATTTCTATGCCCAAAAGCCAAATCTCTTACGGGTGGA
Source organism: candidate division WOR-3 bacterium (assembly GCA_039801905.1). Taxonomy (NCBI): domain Bacteria; kingdom Pseudomonadati; phylum Caldifarciminota; species Caldifarciminota bacterium. The sequence continues at coordinate 19,828 of JBDRVQ010000016.1, forward strand.
AGTGAAAAAACCAAAAAAACAACTCATCATCGCCGACGGCGAATCACTCTCTATTTCCGTTGAGGGAAAAGAAGTGAGTAAAGTTCCCCTTACTGAGACCCCACCTTTCCTTTTATTCTTTGCCCTCCTTAGGGACTCTTTTAATGTTCAGGTAAACCCGAATAAAAACCGGGTCCTACTCCAATTAACACCCGTTGACACTTCTTACTATTCCCTCTTTTTGGGAGTTAATCAGAAAAACCTTTTAATTGAAGAAATTAGATTTGAGGATTGGGAAGGAAATCGGACGGAAATCTTCTTTACCAATTTAATGATTAATAAAAGGTTATCCAAGAAACTATTCCAAAGGAAGTGATGGTCAATAAGGATTTAGTAAAGTCAAGTGATTATTGCTTTGCCTGTGGGAAAAAAAATCCCATCGGTTTTCATTTAGAGATAAAAGAGGAAGGCGAAGGGGTGAAGACAACCTGGCAAATGAGAAGAGAATACGAAGGCTATCAAAATATCGCCCACGGTGGTATCATCGCCACCCTCTTAGATGAGATGTGTGCCTGGGCTTGCCGGAAGAAAGGTTATCTCGCCCTCACCGGCGAGTTGAAAGTCCGGTTGAAGAGACCGCTCACCGTTGGAGAAAGTGTCAAGATTACGGGACGCATCCTGGAAAAGAAAAAAAATCTTCTCCTCTGCCGGAGTGAGATGAGAAACGAAAGAGGAGAACTGGTCGCCTTCGCCGAAGCGAAGATGGTCCTTTAGTGAAAAAGGTTTCCGTTATCTTTTTGGGTTGTCCCAAAAATTTTATTGATACAGAGGCAATCTTAGCCACCCTCTACAAGGGTGGGTTTAATCTCGTAAATGATCTAAGAGCAGCAGAAATTGCTATCCTCACCACCTGCGCCTTTATTAAAAGTGCCCGCCGGGAGACAAATAGGAAAATCCGAAAACTCATCCGCTTAAAAAAGGAAGGGAGATTAAAAAAAGTTGTGGTCTTCGGTTGCCTTGTCCAGCAGGCGAAAGAGAAACTTTTAAGCCAATTCCCGGAAATTGACCATTTCGTTGGCCTTGATTATATCACAAAAATTCCCGAGATGCTCAAAGGGAAAGAGCGGATTGTGTATAAATTGAAGCCAACCTATCTTGCCTTTGACCGTTTCCTCCAAACCAAATCTTATGCCTATCTAAAAATCTCCGAGGGGTGTTCTAATTTCTGTGCCTATTGCCAAATTCCGAAAATCCGGGGAGATTATCGCTCCCGACCAATGGAGGAGATTCTTGAGGAGGCGAAGGCAATTGCCCAAATAGGAATCAAAGAGATAATTTTAGTCTCTCAGGACTCAACCCTCTACGGTACTGACCTCTATCGCTCCCAAAAACTCCATCTCTTATTGAAGGAGTTGACAAAGATTAAAGGGATTGAATGGCTCCGTCTTCTCTATACCCACCCCGCCCATTTCTACCCTGAACTTCTGGAAATTATCAAAAATGAAGAGAAGATCTTAAAATACATTGACTTCCCCCTTCAACACATCTCCGATAAGATCCTCTACCTAATGGGTCGGGGATATTTAAGAGAAGATGTGGAAAGAATTCTTGATTTCCTATTTCGGATCCCAGAAATGACAATCCGGACAACCTTCATCGTTGGCTTCCCAAAAGAGACCGAAGAAGACTTCCGAGAACTCCTTGATTTTACCAAAAGCGTGAAGTTTGACCATATCGGTTGTTTTCTTTACAGCCGGGAAAGGTTCACCCCGGCTTATTACCTTTCTCCCCAAATTCCCTACCGCGTGAAAAAGGAGAGGCAAAGGCTCCTCCTCTCCTGTCAGAAGAAAATCTCAGAAGAGAAATTGAAATCTCTCATTGGTAAAGAGATGGCGGTAATGGTTGACAGAAGGGTAAATGGAAGAAGATATTCCTATCTCGGGAGAACCTACCGGGAAGCCCCAGAAATTGACGGATCAGTCTTAATCCGGGGCAATAATTTAGCCATCGGTAAAATCTATCCGATGAGAATAGTTGCTGCTACCGCCTATGACCTTTATGCGGAAATGGCGCCACGGGGATTTGAACCCCGGTCGCAAGGTTGAGAACCTTGTGTCCTAGGCCAGCCTAGACGATGGCGCCGGAATTCAATTTTAATGAGAAAATGGACGAAGTCAATTCCAGAGGCGAATTAAAAGAGAAGAGGCCTTCCTTCGCTTCCGTTCTCAAGATAAGAAACTTTCTCTTCCTCTCCCTTTCCGGTGCCGTCTCCCAACTCGGTGACCGGTTCACCCATATGCTCTTAATCACCCTCATTGAATTATATAAACCAAAGAGTAGTTTCGCCTATTCCCAGGCATCGCTCACCTTCACCCTCCCCAATCTCCTCTTAGCCCCGGTGGTAGGTGTTTTGGTTGACCGATGGCAGAAACAGAGGATAATGATTAAAGCCCACTATCTCCAAAGCCTTATCCTTTTTTCAACTCCTTTTCTCATCCATCTCACCAAAAGTTTCTTCCCGGTCTTTTTCGTCCTCTTCCTCTTCTTCGGCATTGATCTATTTAATAATAGCGCCAAACCTTCCCTCATCCCAGTGGTGGTGGCGAAAAGAAAACTTTTATTAGCCAACTCCTTAGACCTTACCTTTACCCGACTGGCGACAGTTTTGGGAATGGTGATTGGTGGTTTCTTAATCAAATGGACTGGTTGGCGCTTGGGTTTTTTCCTCAACGCCCTAACCCACTTCACCGCCGGCAGTTTAGTCTTAGGGATGAAACTCCCCCCTTCCCCAGAGGTAAAAAGATCTAAACCATTGAAAGAAGAGATTCTCTTCGGTCTTCGGGATTTCTTTTATAAAGTGAAAGAACTCCTTTCTTATCTCTTAAAAGAAAAGATTGTTCTCTTTGTCATCTTCTCCATTTTCATTTTAGCCGCTCTTGCCAGTTTCTCCTATGCGGTTCTCATCTTCCTAATCCAACAGGTCTTAAAATTGGGAACTAGTGGTGTGGGAATTTTTGCTGGTATCTTGGCGATTGGGATGATTAGTGGTAGTCTTTTAATGAGTTTTCTAAAACCATCGGCTAATAAGAAACTCTTAATTGTCTATTCCTTTATCCCCTTCTCCCTTCTATTTTTTCTGGGCGGTTTCTTTATCAAGATTTGGTTTATGGTTCTGGTGGGAATTGTCGCTGGTATCCTCTTTTCCGTAATTACCGTCTGTCAGAATACAATCTTACACGAAGAGGTTCCCGAATTTATCCGGGGAAGAATCTTTGCCACCAAAGAGTTCTTTAATAATTTAGCCTTCCTTTTAACCGTTATGCCGATCGGCCTTTTAAGCGACCTCACCTCCTACCGGACGATGCTTATCTTGTCTGGCTTTTTTCTCCTCTTCATCTCCATTTTAGGCCTCATCTCCTTAAAGCGATGGGAAAGATAACTCGGGTTCTACCCTCTTTTAAGCCCCTAATTACTCCCCCAATTAAACCCCAGATTAAACCTTAAATTAGACCCCTTATCCGATCTATGATTAAACCCTTTATTAGACTTTCCATTATTCCTATTATTATCCCCTTTATTAATAATCCAATTACCCTGATTCTTAGACGCCGATTTAGGGCAAGAATTAGGCTAATTGTTAAATCTTCTATTAGACCCCTGATACCATCCCCTGTATGGTATACCCCATTTTATAAAAATGAGCCTCTCCCTTTTAAGGGAATAGAACTAATTATTTATTTAGTTTATTTTATTTATAGAATAATTTTAGAAAATGTCAAACCAATTTACCACCTTCTTATTGATAATCATAATTTTTATGGTATCTTGTCTTTTACTTGGAGGAATTATGAAAAGACTTCTCTTAATTCTTATCTTTTTCTCTTCCTTTCTTATTCTCTGCCGAGGAAAGGGAGATGCCGAAGCCGATCGAGAGGCGATCCTCCGCCTCATCAGGCAGGATACAGTTTGGTTTAATGCCAATACCGAAGTTGACTCGACCGATACGACAATGATTGCCCTCAACGATACCCTATTAATCTGGTGGCGGGGAGCCCAAACCCATTCCGAGCCAATAATTTATGTTGGCGTGCACGGAGATTCGGCTTTCGTCACCTGGGCGCGGGCAAATTTCGGTCCTTTCTACCTTTTAATTAAGCCACCAGATACCACCTGGCTTTTCTGGACAAAAAATGTCTCGGAGACGGCAAAGATTCAGGCGGTATTTAGAAGAACCGGAGATATCAATGATACTGTAACCCGAGGTTGGCAGTTGAAGAAGATTTCCCTTGCCTGGGGGCAATCGGATTCGGTCCACACTGTGCGGATTGATAGTTTAAGGATTCAATCAAGTTCCTATCCCAACCTTTTAATCACCAACCCCTTGGAAAATTTCTTTTCCCTTGATAGTTTAATCGCCTTCTCTCCGGGAGAGTTAGTTACGATAACCCTTTATACCAATGCCACTAATGCCGATGCCTTCCTCCATACCTTCATTCTGGCTTGGCCCTTTTATCTCCGGGTACCTTTTAATAATTTAGGCAATGGTGTCTTCACCGGCACTTGGCACGTCCAACTAATCCCCTTTCCAAGATATGCCTTCTTTGACCTCTTAAATCATGCGACCCTCTTCACTCCGGATTATAAATATGATTTTAACGGTTGGCTTTTACCTTATCGGATAAAATAATCTAAAAGAGAAAGAGCCACTTTATCTTCGTCGCATAGATTCTCTCTTTCGCTTCCCATTTTTCTTCGGGAGAACGGAGTTCGTTTAAGACCAAATAAAAATGGGAACGTGGTTTAATCTCCCAATTGAAATATAAGGCAAATCTTATTCTTTCCATTTGCCATTTTCTCTCTTCATAGGATAATACCGGGCTTGGGCTAAATGTTAGGGAAGCAAAAGGGGTGAAACAATACCTTAGATAGACCGAACCGGAGGCTGTGGTTTTCAAGTGGAGACCATTTGGTTGATACTCAACCCAAGAATTGAAAAAAGGGTTAATTGAGAGGCGGTGGGTTAAGGGAAAAAAGAAGCCACCCCAGGTTTCTACCTGTCCGGCTAAAAAGTCCCTTAAATAATTCCAGGTGTAATTATATGAAGCGCCACAATAGACTTCCCATCTCTTTATCAGAAAATAAAGGTTAGAAGAAAGACCTTTTGTCCGATAGCCGCGTTTCTCTTCGTATTCCTTCCCTAAGTTAAGATAAAGGTAATAACTGATTTGTGTCGGTTCCCGAAAGGAGAGATATCCTTCTAAGAAATTTTTCCTTGACCAATCCCAATCTTCTAATTCTTTTTCCGTCTTCATCCCAACCGAGAAAGAATAAGAAGAGATAGGTCCGGTGGTTGGTGATTGGGTAATGCCGCTTAAGATAGTTAATGACTTACTACCGGGTGAGACCGGAGCATATCCCATTCCACTGATATCAAATCTTTCTCCGGTATATTTAGTAGCAAAACCGCTAAAGAGATTTTCCGTAAGATAGAGAAGACCACCGGAATGAAGGGCAAAATTGGAATTTTTACTCTTACCAAAAACCATTTGCGCGCCAATCTCATTCCTCTGCCAGCGGAAAACACCATCAAGGGAAGAGGCTAAATCCCAATTCCTTTCCTTGAAATCTCTTTTGGCGGTTTGGAGAAAGCCAACCTCTGAGTTCTCAAAGAAATAGCGCTTTATCCGAAAGACATTCCAAGAGGTCTTAAAGGTACTATCCCAAGTGCCAAACTTATCTCCGGTAAGACAGGTTAAAATCCCTATTTCATTTCTTGACAACTTTCCGGCATATTTTGCCCCAAAGAGAATTGGCACATCACCCGAACCATCCCGCAAGATTCGCCCAATCCTTCGGGAATAAAAGACCTTAATTGGCGAATAGAAACTTCCGGAAGCCGGTTCAAATATCTCTTTGCCCGTCAAAAAGAAAGGTCGCCTTTCCGAATAATAAATCTCATATTTACTCAAACTCATCGTGAAAGGGTCAGATTCAATTTCGGCAAAATCCGGCAAAAATGTTAAGTTAACGGTAGATGCCTCTTTCTTATAACTGAAATCAAAGCCCGCCCATGGGAAAAATCTTTCTGTATATTTTATTAAACCAACTGGATAAACCTCTATTCCTTTTCCCTCGCCTTTTCCTTCTACCCCTTTTAATATGCCGAACTTGGAAACTTTAAGACCTTCTTCCTGATCCGGCAGAATCCAAAAGGAAGTTTCCCTTCTCTTGGGATGATAGGTCTTTACCTGAAAACCCCATTCCTTTTTCTTTCTATCAAACCTTAATGTCTTAAAGGGAATCTTCACTAATGCCCGAATTTGCCAGTTGCCTTCTTTTTTTTCTATCCGGATTGAACTCTCCCAGACCCCATCCCAAGAGTTATCATAAACCCGACCATCAGAGAGAACTAAGCCATCATTTCTTCCGCCGGAGGAATAAATAGTAAAATAATAGGCGGAAACTCGGGAAAGGAGGGGGTCTAAATATATCGTATAATATTCGTTAAAACCGGATAGAGCAGTGCTTGGCTTATCCTTACCAAAATCGGTATTCAAGAGAAAATAGAGGTTATTTTCATCCTGCAGGACTTTAACTCTTGTCTTATAGGTTGTGGGAGAATTATAATTCGGCGAGAATTGCCTTTCCATTAAAATGGAATCTAATCTCTGAAAGAAGGTATCATCTAAACCAATCTCAAATCTTTCTACTCTTGCCACGGAGAGTGTTTCTGGGGTGAGAGAAAAAAGGAAGAGGAGGGAAAGCATTAAGTTTTAAGTATATTAAAGTTTTAGATGTGTCAATATCCCTTTCTCATTCTTTGGCAAACTGGGAGAACTCTTTAATTGCCTCTTCGGAGAGGGGATGATTGCCCAGGGCGATAATTAAATCATAAGGAAGGCTGAGATGAGAAGCACCAGCAAGGACTGAGCCGATCGCCTCATCTGGTGTCTTAATACTTGCCGCCAAAATCTCCGTCTTACTTCCCAAGGTCTCAATCACCTTTCGGATTCTTCTCACCAAAGAGATGCCGTCCCCTTGAAGTCGGGTTGAGCGGTTGACATAAGGGATAATAAATTGGGCACCAAGTTCACAAGCCAGATAAGCCTGGTATTCACTGAAAACTGCGGTTACGGCACAAGGTATTTTATCACGCAACTTCTTTATGAGACTCAAATAGGTAGTGCGGGCAGGAATTTTTAGAGCAATCTTTTTGGGTGCGATCTCATAAAATTCATAAGCCTCCCTCTCCATCTCGGAAACAGTCTCCTTGGTCAACTGGTAAAAGAGATAGCCGGGAGAAACTTCCGCCAATTCTTTAATCACCTCTTGGGCTGGTCTTTTGGTCTGGGCAAGGAGTTTGGGATTGGTTGTCACCCCATTTATTAGTCCCAAATCTGCCAGTTTTTTTACCTCCTCTTTAATTGCGCTGTCAATAAAGAGAGCCATATCTCCTCCTTAATAAATCTTCTCAATCTTTACCCCTTTATAATAATGTTTTAAGATGGCAGTATAAGAATAACCCCTCCTTGCCATCTCTAAGGCACCGGTTTGGCACATCCCCCAACCATGCCCCCAACCCCGGCCTTTAATTTCTACTTCTTTGCCAATAATTCTTAAATCAAAAAAATTTGTTTTTAACCCCAATAATTTTCGGAACTCTTCTCCGGAAAGGGAAAGGTTTCCCTTTTTGGTCTTTATCTCAACCCTTCTCACCCTTTTTGTCTTCCTATCTTTTTTAAGGAAAATCTTCTTTATCCCTTCCTTTTTTACAATATTTTCCAATTCCTTCTTTTTTATCTTCAACTCCCAAGAGAAATGGTGGGAAGAGGCACAGAAAGGTTTTCTTCCCGGGGAATGTCCTGGGCTATCAGGAAGAGACTTCAAGTAGGGTTTATCTTTGGAGTTAGTAAGCCCACCGCAGTTGGCATGGTAATAGGCGATGATTGGTCTACCCTTAAAGGTGAGAACCTCTCCCCTTGTCTCCTTTACCGCGCGCCTGGTCAATTCCGTCTCCCAATTCTTTCCTTTATATGCTTGGTCCTTTGCCGGTGAAGCATAAATATGATAAAAATTTCCTGCGTTATCAAACATCCGATAAATAGCATAGGTCCGAGCGGCAACCGCCTGGGCTTTTGCCGCAGAGAAGTTTTTCTCATTCAGAGGGCCGATCTCACAACCGACAACCGAATAGAGATATTCTTCTAAGGGTAAGACATTTAAGATATAAATCTTATCCTTCTCTTCCCTTAAAACCACCTCCCCCCTTAATACCAAATCGCCAACCCTTAAATAATCTTTTCCGAGTGGAGTAATTTTTACTTCTTTCTCTTTCCCGAAAATCCATTTGGGAAATACTTTTGGCTTTAAGACAATCTTCTCACCTTTCTTCATTCTAATTTCACCTAACTGAAAACCCTCTGGCGCGGTGATAATTAAAGAATCGGTAATTTCAGAAAAGAGCAAGACCCGGATTAGAGGCTCCTCCTTAATTTTTGGGGTAATATAAAAACGGGCACAGGTGATTAAGAAAAGGAGAAAAGAGATAAGGCTTAATTTAGATGTGATTATTCTCACCACGGGTATTATAGTGAGGAGGATGAGAAAGTCAAAATGATATTAGGAGAAAATAAGGATCTTAGTAATAGTTTAACCCTTGCCTTTTTTCCTTTGCCAATTATAATAAGAATATGAAGGTTCTTTTGGGGATTGATGTCGGTTCTATTTCCACCAAAGGTGTCATCTTAGATACCAATTATCGGGTTTTAGCCAGTGAGTATTTAAGAACCTTGGGTAATCCGATAAGCGCAATCCGGCAGGTTTTAAGAAAGTTAAAAGAGAAAATCCCAGAGGATTTAGAAGTGATTGGTGTCGGAACCACTGGTTCCGGCCGGAGATTGGCTGGAGTAATCGTTGGGGCGGATATCGTGAAGAACGAAATTATCGCCCATGCGGTTGCCGCCTCCACTTTCTATTCGGAATGCCAGACCATTATTGAGATTGGCGGTCAGGATTCAAAGATTATTATCCTCCGCAACGGCGTTCCGGTTGACTTTGCGATGAATACGGTCTGTGCTGCGGGCACCGGCTCATTTTTGGACCATCAAGCCCAAAGGCTCAATATCCCGATTGAAGAGTTTGGTAAGATTGCCCTATCGGCGAAAACCCGGGTGAAGATTGCCGGCCGGTGCACGGTCTTTGCGGAAAGCGATATGATTCATAAGGCACAATTAGGACTACCAACCGCGGATATTATCGCCGGCCTCTGCGATGCCATTGTCCGCAACTATATGAATGTTGTGGCTAAGGGAAAGGATATTAGACCTTTAATTCTCTTTCAGGGTGGGGTCGCGGCAAATGAGGGGGTAAAAGAGGCGTTCGTCCGGGAATTAAAGTGTGAGATTATCGTTCCGGAATACTTTTTGGTGATGGGGGCAATCGGCGCCGCAATTTTAGCCTTTGAGGAGACAAACGGGAAAGGGAGTAAATTTTCTGGTTTTCAAGTGGCGGATATGAAATTTGAGACTCGGGCTTTTGAATGTAATTTCTGCCCTAATCAGTGCGAGGTGATTGAGACCTATCGCGGAGAGGAGTTGATTGATATCTACGGGGACCGCTGCGGCAGGTATTCGGGAAGTTAGGAGAATAAATTAAATCCTTCTTTAATGATTGTCTCTTCCCTTCTCTCTCCAATTGAGATGCCAATCACTTCGGTCTCGGTTCTTTCAGCGATAAAGTTAAGATAATCTATCGCCGGTTTTGGTAAATCAGAAAACTTTTTTGCTTTTTTGATACTCTCCTGCCAACCTTTCAGTTTCACATATTTTGGTTTTAGTTCCCAAACCCTTTCCGGGTCAAAATCTTCTACCTCTCCGTCATTGGTCAAATAACCATCCGCCACCAGAATCTCCGGCATCTCATCTAAGACATCAAGTTTGGTGATGAAGAGTTTATCAAAGCCATTAACCCTTTTGGCATAGCGGATGATTCCCAAATCAAGCCAACCGATCCGCCTCGGCCTGCCGGTTGTCGCTCCGAACTCCTTTCCCACTTCCCGCAATCTCTCTCCCAACTCTTCCTTAATCTCTGTTGGGAAAGGTCCTTCCCCAACCCGAGTGGTATAAGCCTTAGCCACACCAATCACATCCTTAATCGCCTTCGGACTAATCCCCAGTCCAGAAGGGATTGCCCCTACCGTGGTGAAAGAGGAGGTGACATAGGGATAAGTTCCATAATTTAGGTCCAAAAGGGTTCCCTGGGCTCCCTCAAAAAGAACCCTCTCCCCTCTCTTTAGGGAAGAGGAGATAATCTCTGAGGTATCGGCAATTAAGGGCAAGAGGTTAGGGAGTTCACTCTCTACCTCTTCAATGATTTCTCTCTCGTTTAAGGGTTCGCCGTCATAAACGGTCATCAGATAGAAGTTCTTAAAGGCGATATTCTTTTTTAACCGGCTTTCAAATTCGCCCCAGTCTTTTAATTCACCGAGGCGAATCCCAATGCGGGCTGATTTATCCTCATAAGCCGGCCCAATACCCCGACCGGTGGTACCAATCTTCGCCCTCTTCTTTTCCCGAATTTGGTCAATCGCCTTGTGGTAAGGAAAGATGAGATGGACCCGATAATCAATAAAAAGCCTATCTTTTATTTCAACCCCCAAGTTTCTTAAAGAATTTATCTCTTCTCCCAGAACTCCAATGTCCAAGACACAGCCGCTACCGATAACCCCTTTCGTTTTTGGGTTTAAGAGCCCACAAGGGATCTGATGGAAGACAACCGGCTGATTTTGATAAAGGACCGTATGACCGGCATTCGGTCCGCCATTAAAACGGGCAACTATCTCCGCCTCCCGGGCAAAGAAATCAATAACCTTTCCTTTCCCTTCATCTCCCCACTGACAACCAATGACCGCAATTCCGGGCATTACATCTTGTAAGAAAGGGAAATCTTCCAGTTGGAAGTGGGAAAGGAATAAATCATATAGTCAAAGCCCAAATCAATGGAAAAGTTCTTTACCCCCAAACCGAAGCCATAGCAGAGACCAAGTCTTTTCACACTGGATTTTGGGCCAAAGAGCCAGGAAATGATTGATTTTACTTCACTCTCTTCCTCTCCCCCCTTTGCGGTTTCCACCCCTCCGCGCCAGCCATGGACATCTTCAAAATAACCGATCCGGGCATGAACTATCTTAGCAAAAGAGATCTCAATCCCTAAACTCTTCCAGGCATCCTCAAACTCATAACCTAAGGAGTCCCACTTAAATGTTGTGAGACCGATGTCCATCTCAATCGGGATATTTAATTTCACATTCTCTTTCTCTATGGGGATAAAATTTACTCCGAGACGGAGCATCCTCGGGATGGGGTCGGATTCCCCAGAAGCGGTATAAGAAATATTAGGACCGAGATTGGCAACACTTGCCCCACAATTGAGCCAACGGAGCGGTTTATAGAGAAGACCAAAATCAAATCCCCAAGTGATCCCTGTGCCACCAGAGGTTATCCCTAACTCGGGCATTGCTGCCCAGACCCACTCCGGAACCAAAAAGGAATAGATAAATTTCCAGGAAAGACCAGCGCCGAGTTGGGGAAGAAATCGGTAGCCATAAGATAAAGTAAAGGCTAAATCAAAGGTCGTATATTCTCCCAAATATTCACCCCGACTGTTTATCACCTCGGTCTTACCGGTATTAAGATAGATGATATTGCCACCGATTGTTCCTTTGGGTAAGGAGTGGGTAACAGCCAAGAACTCATAATACATACCCGGATATAAGCCAGGTAGCCAATTGCAATGCATCAGGGTGGCATTCAAGGAGTTCTGGAAGGATTGACCTGCTGGATTGTAATAGGTCGCTGAGGCATCATCGGAGATCGCAACAAAGGCACCGCCTAAAGAGGTAGGACGGGCGGCGGGCCAAATCATCAAAAATACCGCTCCCGGATACTCAAAGGCACCAAAGCAAGCGGTAAAAAATAAGGTTATGGTTAGGAGTCTCTTCATAAAACATTAAAGTGCATAACTAATTATAAAAGATTTTCCCCCTATGTCAAGGAAAATTTATGGTTAAGCCAATATTCATAGGTGAGGTTTTTATCCCAATCCTTTTATTCTTCTCAAACTTATAGAAATGGGCGGAGACATAGGCATCAGCGATGTTGAAGATATGAAATGCCACACTCCACCAGACCAAATCACTTTTCCGCTCTCGGTCTTTCTCCTTAATTGTCCAATAAAGAAGAAGCCCTTCCGCCCCAGCAAAAATCATCCCCTTTAAGTAATTCTCCGTATAAATCTGACCCCCACCGGGAAAGAGGGCAGAAAAAATTATCGCCCGGGTTGGCGATTTTTCGTAAATCGGCAAACTCTCTCTTTCCGGAACCGTGTCGCTTGCCATCAAGAGAAAAAGAAAGGGGAAAATTTCCATCTATTTGAGAAAAATCTCACAAACCCGCTCCAACCTCTCTCCTTCCGAAGTGATCTTTTCCAAACCGATGACCAGATAAAGCCTCTTTTGGGGAATACCATTGAGAATCAAATAATCGGCGATTACCTTCCCTTTGCGCCAAGTGAAATCCCAAGGGCTGGAATAACTCTTCAATAAATTTGGGGAAAGGGAAGTAGGTCCGTAGTTATAAATATAGACATCGCTCGTCTCTTTCACCGCCTCGGAGATAAAAGAGAATAACTTCTCTTTTCCCTCCTCTTTTAAGAAAAAGACCTCATCCTTGGGAAAGAGATCGTCCCAAGAGAGAAGAATACTCATTTTTTCCTTTTCTCCCTCCCCCATCTTTCTCTTCAATTCTCCAATTTCCTCCTGCCACATCCGATTCTCATCATAAAGGCGCAGGAAACTATCGCGCAGGGGAACATATTTTAGGTTATAAAAGATTAAGAAGGCGAAAAGGGTGATTAAAAAGAGAAAGGTCATTAGGTATTTCATTTCAGATAGAATAGGTTATTTTCTAATCTCTGCAACTTTTCCGATAGTTCTCTCTTCCGCGCCTCTTCCTTCTCCTTCACTTCGGCTTTTGCCTTCTTTAAGAAGTTTTCATCCTGAAGGCGCATCTCAATTTTTTCTAATTCCTCTTTCAGAGCGGAGATCTCCTTTTTAATCCTCTCTTCCTCTTTTTTCACATCAATCACTTCGCCCAAAGGGAGATAGAACTCAAAATCCTTTGTGGAATAGGAAGATGATTGGGGTGGCCTCTTCTCATCAAATTTAATCTCTTTAATCCCCGCCAAGTTTTTTAAGTGTGCCATATTTTCCAAAAAGAACTCCTGCAATTCCTTTTTCGTAAGCGAAGGGTTGATGATTAAGGTAAGTTCCACCTTGGGGTCAATCCGCATCTCACTCCGAATCGTCCTTATCCCTTTAATCAAATCTAAGAAGGGATAGACCATCTCGCCTTTTGGGGAAAGGGTGAGGGGGATTTCCTCAGGCCATTTCTCCTCTAAGACACTCTTCCCAAAATTAAACCGCTGATAGATCTCTTCGGTGATAAAAGGCATAACCGGATGTAAAACTTTTAGGTAGTTGCTAAATACCGAATAAAGGACACTGAGGCAGGCTCCGTCTCTTTCTTTAAGCCTTTTTTTAGAAAATTCCAGATACCAGTCGCAGAAGGTGTGCCAGAAGAACTCATAAAGGGAATTGGCATAACCAGAAAAGTTATAAGATTCAAGATAGTGATTGATGGTATTTAAGAATTTATTAAATTCGGTGATGACCCATTCGTCAATTGGGGTTAAAGGATATTCTTCCTTTTTTGTTTTGGCATCTTTGAGATAGGGATAAATTAACCTTGCCGCATTCCAAATTTTATTAGCAAAGTTTCTTCCTAAGAGGACCCGCTCCTCCCAGAAACGGAAACTCTGGGATTGGGTCTCCAGATAAGTTAAAGTAAATCTTAAAGCATCGCTTCCGTATTTTTCAATCAATAAATTTGGGTCAACCCCAATCCCCCGAGACCGACTCATCCGCTCCCCGGATTGGGTCAAGACCGTGGAATGGATATAGACCGTATGGAAGGGGATCTCTTTCGTGAAAAAGAGACTGGAAAATATCATCCTCGCTACCCAGAGGAAGATGATATCCGGATCGGTGACTAAGACATCAGTTGGGTAGAAGAATTGGAAATCCTCGGTCTTTTCGGGCCAACCCAAGGTAGAAAAGGGCCAGAGGGCAGAAGAGAACCAGGTATCAAGGATATCTTCTTCCTGTCTTATCTTTTTACTTTGGCATTTTGGGCATTCCTTCGGGTCAGTGCGGCTCACGATTATCTCCGAACAATCTTCACAGTAGAATACCGGAATTCGGTGTCCCCACCAGAGTTGTCTTGAGAGACACCAATCTTTAATATTTTCCATCCAATCCAAATAGACCTTTTCCCAGCGCCTGGGGAAAAATCTCACCCTCCCTTCCTTTACCACTTTAATCGCCGGATCTGCCAATTCCTTCATCCTTAAAAACCATTGTAAGGAGAGGAGGGGTTCAATCGGCGTCTCACACCGGACACAAATTTTTAATGGTAAGGTATAATCCTCTTCTTTAATTAAAAGCCCTTCTTTTTTTAGGTCCTCTAAGATTTTATTTCGGGCTTCCTCCCGGCTCAGACCATAATAATTTCCTCCCTCCTTAGTAATTTTCGCATCTTCGTCAATCACCTTAATGAAAGGTAAATTATTCTTCTTACCAATCTCAAAATCAATCGGGTCGTGGGCGGGTGTCACCTTAACCGCCCCGGTGCCAAATTCCTTATCCACTAAGGAGTCAGTAATGATGGGAATTTCCCTTGCCATCAAAGGCAGAATAACCTTCTTGCCAATCATCCCCTGATACCGCTCGTCACTTGGATTGACCGCTACCGCGGTATCACCAAGCATCGTCTCCGGTCGGGTGGTAGCGACAATGATGCCATCTTCCCCATTTAACCCCGGATAACGAATGAACCACAATTTCCCCGGAATTTCTTTTGCCTTCACTTCCAAATCGGATATTGCCGTCTTGCATCTCGGACACCAGTTAATAATCCTATAATCCCGATAAATTAAACCTTCTTCGTAATACCGGACGAATGCCTCCCTTACCGCTTTGGAACAGACCTCATCCAGGGTGAAGCGGAGTCTCTGCCAATCGCAGAGACAACCAAGACTCTTTAACTGATTGATAATCTCCTTTTCATATCTCTCCTTCCACTGCCAGGCAAATTCTAAGAACTTCTCCCTTCCCAAATCAAACCTCGTCTTCCCTTCCTTCTTTAAGGTCTTCTCAATCTGATTGTGGGTGCCGATGGAGGCGTGGTCGGTTCCGGGAATCCAGAGGGCGGAGAAACCAGCCAATCGTTTCCTCCTGATTAGGATATCCTGTAAGGTATTATTTAAGGCATGGCCAATATGTAAAGAACCTGTGATATTGGGTGGGGGGATGGCGATTGTGAACTTCTTCCCTTTTCTCTCCGGGTGGCAATAGCCATTCTCTTCCCAAAAAGAGTAGATTCTCTTCTCTACCTCTTTGGGATTATAAACCTTATTAAAATCTCCACTCATCTTCCCAGTATACTAAAAAAAAATTATCGGTCAACTAAAAAGGAAAATACTTTTGATAAAAATTCTAATTTAAAATCCGAGTAAAGAGCGAAGTTTTAATAAAAGGATGTGGAAAAGGTAAGCGATTGGGATTAATAAAATAAGCCTTAATTCCCAAGAAAGGTTGGCTTCAAATACATCAAGAAGCGCCCAAGAGGAGAGGATCCCAATCAAAAGATTGGTATACCGGTCCCATTGGCTATCCCGCAATTCCGTTATCTTATGAAGTGAATCTAAGGTGGAATCTACAGATTCCTTCGTTAGCCAATAGAAATGTAAATGGGTGTTTAGTTGCTCTTTGGTAAATCTCACATCTTCTAACCAAATTTTTGCCAAGGCTTCTTCATTATCTTTCAACTCCTTTTTCCTCAGGAGTTTTTCCAGCCCTTCTTGAATAATTTCTATCTCCTTTATGTATCCTTTCAAGGTTATGAGGTTTTGAATATATTCTGAGCGAAGAGCACTTATTTCAATTGTCCTTGCTTCCGTCTTTTTTAAGATTTTCACATCAGTTTCCCCTTTTGGTCCTTTTACCCTGATCAATTCTCCTATACCCAAATCTCTTATCCTCTTCTCTTGGTCATTGAGGTCTTTTCTTAGAAAAAGGCAGGAGTTGATAGCATAATAAAACTTGTATCGGTTTAGAAAGAGAAAAGGGAAAATTTTATGGATAAGTTCAGCAATAAGCCATATATTTTTATCCTCTTCCCAGTAAAGGACTACTGGTTTTTCCTTCCTTTCTAAGTTTATTGCCAGATAGCCCCAAGGGAATGAAAACAAGTTAATCTCATCTTCGGGATAGTGAAGAGATTCCATAATTTCTGAGGCAATTGTCTTTGCCACTTCTTCTTCGCACTTTTCAATTTCTGCCACTGGGTAATAGGTTTCGCCAATGTAAGCATGCTGACCACTGGATGTATTTTGTAATCCCGCGGTGTCTAAAATCTCTTTTTCCAGCAAAGAAAAAATCTGAGGGGAATGTTCACCTTCCAAACAATAACCGATTTGCATTCGGAGAGCGTCATCATAAGCCCGAGTCCATAATTCCAATTTCTGATTAGGATTTACCACTTGCCAACCGGTGCTCAATATTCGGACATCCATAAATAAATCTTCTCTTCCCTCCTGGCCAAAGATAATTTTTTTAGTTCTTTCTAAAAACTCTTCAACTTCTTCTTGGGGAAATGGTTCGTTCGGTTTTACTTTTTTCCAGCCGGCGGAAAGAAATTCTCTGATTGCTTTCTTATGCCATTCAAATTCACTTTCTTTCTCTAATCCGTGCCAGCGAAAAAGAAAAATGGATTGATAAATTGTTGGGTCCTTAACCATAAGATATATTATAAAGTTTCTGCTCTTTTAATAATTTCCTTTATCCGCTCCACCAAATTTCTTTCAAATTCCTTAGGCGATAAAACCTGTCCTGTGGGGAGGCCAGGGGTTTCTTCCTTTCGCCCGACCATTTCCTCAGATGGTATCCCTCGGGTAGGAACCTTTGTTTCCACTCCCAAAATTAGGCCTGTAGTGAAAGGGTGTCTTTGAAAAAGGGAAATAACTTCTTCCGTCCATTTGCGAAGGGATTCTTTCTCTGGGATTAAATTCTGAGAGGACTTTTTCAGACCTTCTCGGAAATCATTCCAGGAATCACCGAGATTTTTTTTAATCTCCCCTAACCTTTCTTCTAATAAACTAACGAGTGTTATTGCCTCCATTTTTCCCTCCTTATTATTTCTGCCAATAATTCCACAACTTCATAAAAATTCCTTTTTTTATTTCGCCCTCTTTTATCTTCGGCAAATACGGTTCCACATATTGATAAGCCTTTTTTAATTCTCCGTCATCAAGCCATACCCCACATCCCTTCGGACAACCATCAATAAGAAAAGTCTTATTCTTTTCCGCACAATACCAATAGTTAGAAAGTCTATTGCCACAACGGGGACATTGATAACTTCCTTCCTTTCCCCTCTCAACTCCTACACTTCCTTCCCAACTCTTTTTCAATTCCTCCGGTAGATTATCGTATCCCCTTTTAAGGATTTCTAAAAGTTCTTGCCCCTTAAAATCAAACCAGACACCTTCGCAATTGGGGCATTGGTCAACTATTACCGTCTTAACTTTAATCTCCTTCAAAGGGAATTTCTTTCCACATTTGGGACAACCTAACATTCCTTTCATACTTTAATTATATTCAATTTTTCCTTAATGTCAATCGGCGCCGAAGCATTGAAATCCTGCCCAGTGATAGGGATGGGAAAAGGGCTTATCCTCAGAAAATTGAGAAAGGGAACCGGTTAATAACCCTAAAAGGTATCCTGACTTTCCCTTTGCCCAATCTAATAATTCTTCCTTTGTCGCTTCCTTTAACCATAACTGGGCTTCCCTTAATGCCCCTCCCTTACCCATATTCTTATTAAATATATTGTCATAGGTTCTTATCATTATTAAGGCAGTTGAAATATCAGAAACTGTCCAAAGACTACCAATCACCGTTGGTGCACCGGCATAAAGAAATCCTGTATGTAAACCGATACTCTCATCGGCAATATCCCGAAAATCAATTAAACCAGTCTCACAAGCAGAAAGGGAAACAAGCCAACTATTGGGAATTTTTCCTTTGTCAAAAATTTCATAAAGTTCTAAACATTCATTATTCCCTAATAGCAAACGGGAACTTAAATCCGAGCCTAAAGAATATTCCCCATAGGTTGAAAGATGGATTATATTAAATTGACTTATCCTTTCCAATAAATAACTCTTATCAACTACTTCTCTAATGTGGGTCTCTTTCATCGCAAATCCCTTTTCGATCTCTTGCACCTCTACTTCTGAAAATAGAAGGGGAAAAGGAGAAGGCGGATTGGCAATGGCAAAGAGACTATCCCTACTTTTTCTCTCTTCTTCCCTTCTATAACATAAGTCCAAAAGGGTGCAGTTTGGGGCATAGGTTATCTCATACTCATCAATAAGATATCTCCCATCTTCTTTTTGACAGGCATGAATTGGTAAGATACTTAACCCTTTATTGGGAATGATTACAATCTTTTCACCTTTCTCAAACCTTTTCTCTTCAAAGACCTTTGCCAATAAGTCCTCATATAAGGGTTTTAAGTTATTAAACCAATTTTTCTGCTCCTCCACCACTACTTTTTCTGTCTCTTCCTTTCCCTTTTCCAAAACGAGTCTCCTAAAATTACCAACTATATTTTTATAATTAAAATAACGATAGACCCAACCATCAATTGGCTTATTTCCATCAAACTTCACCAAAATCTCCCTTAACCTCTTATCATTAAATCCTGGAACATTTATAAATTCAAAACCATTCTTTGGTTTTATAATAAATACATAAGTCTCTTTATTAGTGACCCGGAATAAAACAATTGTCCTTCCAATCCTATTTGCCAAATCCTTAATTCTTTCAAAGTTTAGTGGTTTTTTAATCTCTTCCTCTTTTTCTCTCTCTATTCCCTTATAAATAATAAAGTCTAAAATTGTCCTCCCTTTCCCCCTTTCCGAATATTCCA